>NZ_LZLU01000141.1:0-29422 GCF_001673415.1 Mycobacterium sp. 1165196.3
TGTACCGGTCGCTGCTGGCGGGCGTCGATTACGCCACCGCCGAACGGGTCCGCGAAATCACCGGCGCGCTGCAGGCCGATTCGTTCGACGACCTCGACAACGCGCTGCTGCACACCGACCAGCGGGTGGTCGCTACCCAGTTGATCGGCCCGGACGGCACCGTGGTCAGGCGGTCCGGCTCGGCGCCGAAAACGCCGCTGGTCTCGCCGGATCAGTTCGACTTCAACCTGCGTCGCGGCCTGCCTGACGACGCGGTGGCCGGCGACGACATGCGGGTCAGCGGCCAGAAAGTCGCGACCCGATCAGGTGTCTACACGGTGCTGGTGGGCGGGGGCAGCGAGGCGGTCGAGGGGACCGCGCGGGCCCTGGCGATCCTGTTGGCCTGCAGCGCGCCGGTGATTGTCGCGGTGGTGGCGGGGGCGACCTACTGGCTGGTGCGCCGCTCGCTGCAGTCGGTGGACGCGATCCGGACCAGGGTGGCCGACATCTCGACGTCCGATCTGGCCGAGCGGGTTCCGGTCCCCGACAGCCACGACGAGATCGCGGCCCTGGCCGTCACCATGAACGAGATGCTCTCGCGGCTGGAAGCGGGTCACCGCGCGCAGCAACGCTTCGTCGGCGACGCCTCCCACGAGTTGCGCAGCCCGCTGGCCACCATCATCTCCGGGCTGGAAGTGGCCGAGGCCCATCCCGACCTGCTCGACGCCGAGCTGGCGGTCAATACGTTGCTGCCCGAGGCGCAGCGCATGCACACGCTGATCGAAGACCTGCTGCTGCTGGCCCGCGCGGACGAGCAGCGGCTGCTGCGGCGCAAGGAGCCGGTGGCCCTCGACGACCTCGCGCGGGCCGAGGCCGACCGGGCCCGGCGCGACGCACGGTGCGTGATCCACACCGATCTCCGTCCGGTGCGCCTGGACGCTGACCCGGTGGCGATGTCGCGGATGATCCGCAACCTCGTCGAAAATGCTGTGCGACATGCGGTTTCGTGTGTCGCCATCGAAGTCCGCGGCGATGACGCGACGGCGATCCTGACCGTCAGCGATGACGGCCCCGGAATCGCCCCCGCCGACCGCGACCGGGTGTTCGAACGTTTCGTGCGCCTGGACTCCGACCGGGCCCGCAGCGGGGGTGGGACCGGGCTGGGCCTGGCGATCGTCACCGAGGTCGTCACCGCCCACGGGGGCACGGTCGCCATCGACGACCCGCCGTACGGGGGAACCACGATGGTTGTGACGTTGCCGCGGCAGGGGTCTCAGCACAGCAACCGGTAGCCGACGCCCCGGATCGTCTCGATGGTGTTGGTACCGAAGGGAACATCGATCTTGCGGCGCAGGTAGCCCACATAAACCTCGACGACGTTGTCCGGGCCGTGATGGTGGGCATCCCAGACGTTCTGCAGGATCTCGGCCTTGGTCACCACCACGTCCATGTTGCGCATCAGGTACTCGAGCACGCCGTACTCGCGGGGAGTCAACGCGATCGGCGTCGAGCCCCGTTTCACCGTGTGCCGGGCGGGATCGAGCGCCAGCGACCCGGCTTTGAGCACCACCGGCCGCGCCGGTGCGCCGCGGCGAACCAGCGCCCGCAGCCGCGCGACCAGCACCCGGAACGAGAACGGCTTGGTCAGATAGTCATCGGCACCCAGATCGAACGCATCGGTCTCGTCGTATTCGCCGTCCTTGGCGGTGAGCATGAGCACCGGCGTCCACACGTTGTGCGACCGCATCCGGCGCAGCACCTCATAACCGCTGAGGCCGGGCAGCATGATGTCGAGAACGATTACGTCAAAAGCGTTTTCGGTGGCTTCCCGCAGCCCGTCGACACCGTTGCCCACGGCCACCACGACGAACCCCTCCGCCTTGAGCCCCCTGGTCACGGTCGCGGACAGCCGTGGTTCATCCTCGACGAGCAGGACTCTCATGTGTCAACGCTACGTCGAGAGCCGGACCCGGCCTCAGTCGGGCCAGCGAGCCTCGATCAGCACCTCGGCGAACGGGCCGCCCATGCGGCAGAACCGGTTGGTCGCCACCCACACGGCGCCGGCGCTTCGCAGCGTGATGCGCACCGGGTGGCCGACGAGGGTCTCACCGGGAGTGGTGTGGCTGAAGAACGTCGTCAGGCGCTCGACGTCGACGTCGATTGCCCAGTCGGGCCACGGTCGTTCGAAGAAGTCGCGGTTGAACCACATGGTCGGGCATTCCTCAATGCGACGCTCCCGCAAACCCATTGGGGGAAGCATCATCACGGGCGTGCCTGCAAGCTGGCGCGTGCCGGGTGGCATCCCCGCTCCTTTGTACGCCGTGATCACCGATCTTTGCCACGCTACGGCCGAAGCGCTGTGAAATCGTTGAGAGCCGGCTCGGGCCGGCGTCATTGCCGCGGGTGGGGCCCGGTTCCGGAGTTAACTTCTCGATGAGCGCGGGCGCCGGACCGGCCGTTCAGCGCGCGTCGCGGTCCGAGTGCTCGGCACCGCCGGCCGGATCGGCTTCCGGCGCATCGTCTTTGGGCTGGCCGGGGTGCCTGCCGGGACGCTGCGGGATGATGACCAGCAACACCGCGATGAGCGCCGCGATCACCGCGGAGGCCAGCGGGCGGCTCCACGCCAGGCCGCCGTCGGCGACGGGCTTGTCGATGAAGTCACCCACCGTCGCCCCCAGCGGCCGGGTGAGGATGAACGCGACCCAGAACAAGGTGACGCGGGAAATGGAGGTCCAGAAGTACAGGGCGGCGACCGCCGCCAGGCCGACCGCGAACACCAGCGCGCCGCGTTCGTAACCGAGATCGCGTGTGTCGGCCAGCCAATCGCCGAGCGCGGTGCCCAGCGTCTGCGAGAACGTGATGGTCGCCCAGTAGAAGGCCTCCACTCTGGGCGTCGAGACGGTGCTGACCGATACGGTGCCCTGGGACCACCGCCACCAGCCCAGGGTGGCCAGCAGGCAGGCCAGCAGCAGCAGCGATCCGCCCGTGTAACCGATGCCGAGCGAGCGGTCCGCGAAGTCGGCCAGCACGGTGCCGAACGTCGTCGAGGCCACGATCGTCGCCCAGTACAGGACCGCGTGGAACCGCTTGGCCAGGATCTGCGCCGCAACCAGCGCCACCAGCGCGACGCCGAAGATCGCGACCCCGGCGGCGTAGCCCCAATTCAGGGTCATCGTGACGGTGTCGCCGCCCGTCTCGCCCAACGTCGTCGCCAACACCTTGATGAGCCAAAAGCCGAGGGTGACGGCCGGCACCTTGGTCAACGCGAGTTTCGAGACGTCGGTCATGCACGTCATCTTTCGCCATCGGTGCGCGACACGGAATCCGGAGTTTGACGGCATGGCAGGTTCTGCTCACCGGGATCACAAAGCCGACGGGTTCCCGCAGGTGGCGCAATGCCGCGGCGGGTGGCGGTTTTCGCTGGTCGGGCCCGAACGCCGCCCGGCGCAATACGCCCGGGGGCCGTCACCGACGCCCATCGGCGACCCGAAAAGTGGCCCTGAGCTGCGTTAGCGTGACTCCCGTGGCGCACCCAGTACCTAGCCGGGATATTCAAGACTCCCGGGCCAATCGCGCCCGCCGGGTCGCCGACGTGCTGCGCCAACAGATCCACGCCGACGCCTATCCGGCGGGCCTGCCCGCCGAACAGCAGCTGGCCGCCGAATTCTCGGTATCGCGCAACACCATTCGCGAGGCGCTGGCCGTCCTCAAGCAAGAGGGGCTGATCGACCGCGGGCCGAAGGTGGGCACGCACGTCGCGCAGCGCAAATACGACCACGGCCTCGACGCGCTGCTGGGCCTGAAGGAGACGTTCAAGGATCTCGGCGAGGTCCGCAACGAGGTGCGCGCCGCGATGCCGGTCACCGCGCCGCCGTCGGTGGCCCGCCGGCTGCGGCTGCAGCCGGGCGAGCCGGCGGTGTTCGTCGAGCGGTTGCGTTACCTGGGTGATCTGCCGCTCAGCCTGGACCTCACCTACCTCGCCCCGGACATCGGCCGGCGGGTGCTCGACCATCCGCTGGAAACCAACGACCTGTTCTCCCTCATCGAGGAGGTGAGCGGGCAGCGGCTGGGCTCGGCGGCGCTGGCGCTCGAGGCCATCCCGGCCGACGCGCACTCGGCGGCCACGCTGCAGGTGCCCGACGGCGCGGCGCTGCTGATGTTGGAGCGGCTGACCAGCCTGGCCGACGGCACCCCGGTCGACCTGGAGTACATCCGGATGCGCGGTGACCGAATCACCATGCGCGGCAACCTAACTAGAGCCGAGCCGACGAGGAGCAACCCATGACGCTGATCAACAACAACCGCGCCGACGTGCCGGTCACCATCGACGAGTCGCTGTGTATCGACGGGTGCACGCTGTGCGTGGAGGTCTGCCCCCTCGATGCGCTGGCCATCAACCCCGACACCGGCAAGGCCTTCATGCACGTCGACGAGTGCTGGTACTGCGGCCCCTGCGCGGCGCGCTGTCCCACCGGCGCCGTCACCGTCAACATGCCCTATCTCCTTCGCTGAAAAGCATTCAACCCCAGGATCTTTGATGAAACGACGCGCCGTTGCGCTGGCGTCGGTCGTGATCGCGATCGCCGCGCTCACCGCCGGTTGCTCACTGGAATCCCTGTCGCAGTCATCCGGTGTGGTCAACGTGGTGGTGGGATATCAGTCCAAGACCATCAACACCGTCACCGCCGGTACGCTGCTGCGCGCGCAGGGCTACCTGGAGCGCCGGCTGGCCGACATCACCACCCGCACCGGCACCAAATACGCGGTGCGCTGGCAGGATTACGACACCGGCGCGCCGATCACCGCGCAGATGCTCGCCGAAAAGATCGACATCGGCTCGATGGGCGACTACCCGATGCTTATCAATGGCTCCAAGACGCAGGCCAACCCGCTGGCGAAAACCGAGATCGTCTCCATCACCGGCTACAACCCCAAGGGCGCCCTGAACATGGTGGTGGTGGCGCCGGGTTCGTCGGCGACCACGTTGAGCGACCTGGCCGGCTCCAAGGTCTCGGCCAGCGTGGGGTCGGCCGGGCACGGCACGTTGATGCGGGCGCTGGACCGGGCCGGGATCAAAGGTGTGGAAGTGCTCAACCAGCAACCGCAGGTGGGCGCCTCCGCCTTGGAATCCGGTCAGGTGCAGGGTCTTTCGCAGTTCGTCGCCTGGCCCGGCCTGCTGGTGTTTCAGGGCAAGGCCAAACTGCTCTACGACGGAGCCGAACTGAACCTGCCCACCCTGCACGGGGTGGTGGTGCGGCGCTCGTATGCGGCGTCGCATCCGGAGGTGCTGGGCGCCTTCCTGCAGGCACAACTGGACGCAGGAGACTTCCTCAACTCCAAGCCGCTCGAGGCGGCGCGCATCGTCGCGCAGGGCAGCGGCCTGCCACAGGAAGTGGTGTACCTGTACAACGGCCCCGGCGGTACCTCGTTCGACACCACCCTCAAGCCGTCACTGGTGGAGGCGCTGAAAAACGATGTGCCCTACCTGAAGTCGATCGGTGACTTCGCCGACCTCGACGTGTCCAACTTCGTCCAGGACGGGCCGCTGCGCACCGTGTTCGGCGCTCGCGGCCTGAACTACGACGCGGCCCGGGCCGCCACCGCCAACCCGTCCGCGCTGCGCGGGGATCCCGCGCTGGCAAGCGAACTGTGGCTCGACGGTGCCGATTCCACCCAAACGGTCGCCGACCCGACCAGCCTGCTGCGAGCCGTGCGGGACGCGACCGCCCACGGCGCCAAAGTCCGCGCCGCCTATGTTCCCGACGCGGAGCTCGGCACCCGGTGGTTCGCCGACAAGGCGGTCTGGGTGCGAAACGGACAGAACTATCTGCCGTTCGGAACGCCGGCCGGCGCGCATCGCTACCTCGCCGCGCACCCGGGCGGCACCCTCGTCAATTACGAACAGGCCCTTGGAGGTTCGGTATGACCGCCTATCTGACCGGCGACCCGGCAGCCCCGGTGTCCGCGCAAGTCGTCGACACGGTCCCGGCGGCGGCCACCCCGCGGCGCGCTGGCTCGCCGTGGCAGTGGCGGCTGCTTCGGCTCGTGTCGGTGGTGGTCGCGATCGGGCTGTGGCAGCTGCTCACCGCCGACAAGGTCCGGCTGCTGCTGCGCTTCGACACGCTGCCCACCGTCACCGAGATCGTGCACGCGCTGGGCCGCCGGCTCGGGACTTCCGAGTACTGGCTTGACCTGGCGCAGTCGCTGATCCGCATCCTCACCGGCTTCGGCCTGGCCGCGGTGGTCGGCGTCGCGACGGGGGTGCTGCTGGGCCGATCCCGGTTGGTCGCCAACACTTTCGGCCCGCTGACCGAGTTGGTCCGGCCCGTCCCGGCCATCGCGATGGTGCCCGTGGCGATCCTGCTGTTCCCGACCGACGAGGCGGGCATCGTGTTCATCACCTTCCTCGCGGCGTACTTCCCGATCCTGGTCAGCACCCGGCACGCGGTGCGCGCGCTGCCCACGCTGTGGGAGGACTCGGTGCGCACCCTGGGCGGCGGCCGGTGGGACGTGCTCAAGCAGGTGGTGTTGCCGGGCATCCTGCCGGGGGTGTTCGGCGGCCTGTCGGTCGGCATGGGCGTGGCGTGGATCTGCGTGATCTCCGCCGAGATGATCTCGGGCCGGCTCGGGATCGGCTATCGCACCTGGCAGGACTACACCGTGCTGGCCTATCCCCAGGTGTTCGTCGGCATCATCACCATCGGCGTGCTGGGTTTCGCGACAGCGGCGGCCGTCGAGGTCGTGGGCCGCCGGGTGACCAGTTGGCTGCCGCGAGCGGAGGAGGAGCAGCGATGACTCTCGAACAAGCCCTCAAACAAGTCCCAGTGAGCCTGGAACTGGATCGGGTTCGCTTGTCCTACACCGGAGAACCCGTGATCGACGGGCTGAGCCTGACGGTGCGCCCGGGGGAGATCCTGGTGCTCACCGGTCCCTCGGGCTGCGGCAAGTCGACGGTGCTGCGGGCCCTGGCGGGGCTGCTGCGGCCCGACGCGGGCCGGATCGTGGCCGACGGCGACGAGGTGACGACCACCTCGGGCGATCGGGGCATGGTGTTCCAGGACAACGCGCTGCTGCCCTGGCGCACCGTGCGCTCCAACATCGAGTTGGCCCTGCGGCTGCGCGGCGTCTCCCGCGCCGGGCGGCGCGCCGAGGCGGACCGCTGGATCGCCGAGCTGGGGCTGACCGGTTTCGGCGACTATCTGCCCAAGAGCCTGTCCGGCGGCATGCGCCAGCGCGTCCAGCTGGCCCGCGGGCTGGCCGGGGCGCCGCGCGCGGTGATGATGGACGAGCCGTTCGGCGCGCTGGACACCCAGACCCGCACGGCCATGCAGCGGCTGCTGATCGACACCTGGCGTGCCCATCCGACGACGATCGTGTTCGTCACCCACGACGTCGACGAGGCGCTGCTGCTGGGCGATCGAATCGCCGTGCTGGGCAAGGCCGGTCAGCCGCTGCGCACCCTGGTCGACGTGCCGGAGCCGCGCGTCGATCGGCAGCGCGCCGCGCTGCGCGCCGAAGTCGTTGCGGCGCTGGATCACTCGGCGGTGGCGGCATGATGCAGATTCCCGACCCGGCGACCCCCATCCGGCTCGACTGTGACGTGCTCGTCATCGGCGGTGGCACCGCGGGCACCATGGCCGCGCTGTCGGCGGCCGAGAACGGCGCGCAGGTGCTGCTGCTGGAGAAGGCCCACGTGCGCCATTCCGGCGCCCTGGCGATGGGCATGGACGGGGTGAACAACGCGGTGATCCCCGGCAAGGCCGAACCGGAGGACTACGTCGCCGAGATCACCCGCGCTAACGACGGAATCGTCAACCAGCGCACCGTGTATCAGACCGCCACCCGCGGGTTCGCGATGGTGCAGCGGCTGGAGCGCTACGGCGTGAAGTTCGAGAAGAACGAGCACGGCGAATACGCCGTGCGCCGGGTGCACCGCTCGGGCTCCTACGTGCTGCCCATGCCCGAAGGCAAGGACGTCAAGAAGGCGCTGTATCGCGTGCTGCGGCAGCGGTCGATGCGCGAGAAGATCCAGATCGAGAACCGGCTGATGCCGGTCCGGGTGTTGGTGGACGGCGGGCGCGCGGTCGGTGCGGCGGCGCTGAACACGCGCACCGGGGAATTCGTCACGGTCGGCGCCAAGGCGGTCATCCTGGCCACCGGCGCGTGCGGCCGGCTCGGCCTGCCCGCCTCGGGCTACCTGTACGGCACCTACGAGAACCCGACCAACGCCGGCGACGGCTACTCGATGGCCTACCACGCAGGCGCGGAACTCTCGGGCATCGAATGCTTCCAGGTCAACCCACTGATCAAGGACTACAACGGCCCGGCGTGTGCGTACGTGGCGAATCCCTTTGGCGGCTACCAGGTCAACGCGCACGGCGAGCGGTTCGTCGACTCCGACTACTGGTCGGGGCAGATGATGGCCGAGGTCAAGAGCGAGATCGACTCCGCGCGCGGGCCCATCTATCTCAAGGTGTCGCACCTGCCCGACGAGACGCTGACCGCGCTGGAAAACATCCTGCACACCACCGAGCGGCCGACCCGGAGCACCTTCCACGCCAACCGCGGTCATGACTACCGCACCCACGACATCGAGATGCACATCTCCGAAATCGGCTTGTGCAGCGGGCATTCCGCGTCGGGGGTGTGGGTCGACGAGCACGCCCGCACCACGGTGCCCGGGCTGTATGCCGCCGGCGACATGGCCTGCGTCCCGCACAACTACATGATCGGTGCGTTCGTCTTCGGCGATCTGGCCGGCACGCACGCCGCCTCGACGCTGACCGAAGTGGCTGCGCCGCAACAGCTTCCGGAGGATCAGGTGCGTGAGGCGCACGAGCTGATCTACCGCCCGCTGCGCCATCCGGACGGACCGCCGCAGCCGCAGGTCGAATACAAGCTGCGTCGCTTCGTCAACGATTACGTCGCACCCCCCAAGACCGGGGCCAAGCTGTCGCTGGCCATCCGCACTTTCGAGCGGATGAGCGCCGAGATCGCCGAGATGGGCGCCCGCAATCCGCACGAGCTGATGCGCGCGGTCGAGGTGTCGTTCATCCGGGACTGCGCCGAGATGGCCGCCCGATCGTCGCACACCCGCACCGAATCGCGCTGGGGGCTGTACCACGACCGCGCCGACCTGCCGGGCCGCGACGACAATCAATGGGGTTATCACCTCAACCTGCGCAAGGACGACCACGGCGAGATGGTGTTCCTCAAGCGGCCGGTGGCGCCCTACTTCGTGCCCGTCCCGGAGCTGGACGGCCTGCCGCCCACCGACCAGACGGTGTACCCGGTGGAGCAGCCGCCGCTGGTCGGCGGGCAAGCGCCGGCCACCGCGGTGTCCCGAATCAACTCGGCCAGCACGACATTCGAGCCGCCCTCGCCGCGCATCGCCGAGGTGCTGGCGCTCGAGGAGCCCACGATGGCCGACCTCGGCCCCTATCTCGCCGACGCGGATCCCGGGGTGCGCCGCACCGCGGTGTCGACGTTGACCGAGCACATCCCCGACGGGTACGCGCCGGCGCTGGTCGCCGCGCTGAGCGACGACGACGCGGGAGTCCGACTGACCAGCGCCGACGGCATCCGCGAGCTGGTCGAGGTGCTGCCGGAGCCGGAAAGCGTGCGGCGGCACCTGGATTCGGGCGATCGGGTGGTGCGGGCCGCGGCGGTGTACGTGCTGGCCGCCCGCCGGGCCGGCGACGCCGGGCAATACCGTCGCGCCCTCGAGGACGTCGATCATCGGGTGCGCATCGAGGCGGTGCGCGCGCTGGTGTCCGTCGACGACGTGGCTGGCGTGGTCGCCGCCGCCGACGACGAGAACCGGGAAGTCCGCATCGCGGCGGCGGCCGGGCTGGCGACGCTGAGGGGGGCGGCGGCCCCGGCGACCGGGGCTGTGCGCCGGCTCGTCGCCGACTCCGACCCGTTGGTTCGGGCGGCCGCGCTGGCGGCGTTGGGCCAATTGGGTTGTGGCGAAGAGGATTACGCCGCCATCAAGCAGGCGCTGCGGGCGCCGGCCTGGCAGGTGCGGGAAGGCGCGGCGCGCGCCCTGGGCGGCGCGCCGGTCGACTTCGCGGTTCCGCAGCTGGCTGAGGCGCTCGGTGACGCCCATCTGGACGTGCGCAAGGCGGCCGTGCTGAGCCTGACCCGGTGGGCCGGCGAGCCCGCCGCCCGGGACGCGCTGGGCATCGCGCTCAAGGACGGCGACGCCGACGTGCGGGCCTACGCGCGCCGCGCGCTCGAACTCGACGGCGCGGTGCAGCACAGCTAGTCAGCGCAGAATCTTGGCGTAGAGCAGGCTGTCCTGGGGCTCGGGCCCCATGGTCGGGTAGACCGCGTGCCGGGCCAGCCGCCCCTCCAGGAAGAAGCCGGCGTGCTCGAGCAGTCGCGCCGAGCGCGTGTTGTCCACGCTGCAGGTGGCCCACACCCGATACACCTCGCGGTCGGCGTCGAGGGCGGCGAGCAGCATGCCGAGCACCTCGGACATCAACCCCTTGCCCCACCAGCGGCGGCCCAGGCAGTAGCCGACCTCGACCGAGTGCGGCGCGGAGCGCCGGCAGCTGGCCAGCCCGATCACCTCGCCGCGGTGCCGTGACTCGATCACCCAGGTCTTCTCGTCCGCGCTGGTGTTCAGTTTCTCGGTGATCACCCGCCGCGTGGCGGCCACGTCGGGGTGCGGCGCCCACAGCAGATACTTGGTGACCTGTGGATCGCGGGCGACCCGCTGGAACAGCGCACCGGCATCGTCGAGCGTGGGCGGCCGCAGCGACAGCCGCGGCCCGCTGATGCGGTCGGGTGGATATTCGGGCATCGCGATGTGACTTTAAAGGCCGAGGGCGCGATAGGTGTTGCGGACGAATCGTGGTTGCGCCGTGCGCAGTTTGGCCAGCGACGTGTTGCCGGCGACGGCGGTGGCGGCATCGACGGTCAGGTCGGGCAGATTCTGGATGAGGTAGAGCAGGATCAGATCCGCGTCGGGGTCCGCCTGCCACCAGGTCCCGTACGCGCCGGGCCAGCTGAAGGTGCCCAGACCGCCCGGCCCGAAAAGCGGTGCGCTCTTGGCCGGATCGGTCACCACCGACAGGTTCAACCCGAAGCCGCGGCCGACCCAATAGGGTGCACCCAGGAAGTTGTGCCGCTTCTGTTCGTCGGTGAGCCGGTCGGTGCGCATCAGCCGGACGGATTCTTCGGAGAGGACCCGCACGCCGTCGAGTGTCCCGTCGCCGAGCAGCATCCGGACGAATCGCAGGTAATCGTCGGCGCTGGACCACAATCCGCCGCCGGCGTTGCAGAACGAGGGCGGGGTGATGTGCGGCGGCCCCATCACGCCGTGGTGCAGCCGGCTGTGCTCGTCGAGCCGATACATGGTCGCCGCGCGGCGCCGCGCCTCGGGCGAGACGAAGAACCCGGTGTCCGCCATGCCCGCGGGGCCCAGGATCCGTTCGTCGAGCACCTGGTGGAACGGCTTGTCCTCGATGCGGGCGGCGATGACGCCGAGCAGGTCGATGGAGTGGCTGTAGGTGACCCGGTCGCCGGGCTGATGCACCAGCGGCAGCTTGGCCAGCGCGGCCAGCCAGGCGTCCGGGCCCTGGTTGAACGGCAGCCGCATATAGGCCTTGGCGATCGGCCCGGACACCGAGAAGCCGTAGGCCAGGCCGCTGGTGTGGGTGAGCAGATCCTCGATCAAGATGGCGCGGTTCACCGGGTGGGTGCGGTCCAGCGGGCCGTGCGGATCGTCGAGCACCCGCAGGTCGGCCAGCTCCGGCGCCCACCGGGTCACGGGATCCTTCAGCGTCAGCTTGCCCTCGTCGACCAGGCTCATCACCGTCGCGACCGTCACCGGCTTGGTCATCGACGCGATGCGAAACAGCGTGTCGCGCTGCATCGGCAGCCCCGCATCCACGTCGCGGTAGCCGATCTCGTTGACCTGCAGGAGTTCTCCGCGCTGCCAGACCATGGTGACCGCGCCGGCAAGCAGGCCGGCGTCGCACACTTCGCGGATGGAGGCGGCGTTGCCTGTGAGGGTCGAGCGGGTCGAGCGATTCACCTGGTCAGGGTAGCGGGCCGGTCGGGCGGTCCTCAGATTCGGTCGATTCCCGCGATCAGGGTGGCCACCCCGGACGTGAGTACACCCGCAATCAGCAGCGTCGCGCCGAGCCACACGCTCGCGATCATCCGGTTCGGGCGCGCCGGGTTGCGGCCGAGCACCGACAGGAAGAATCCCGCGGGCATCATGATGGCGGCCAGCAGCACGGCGATCGCTCCGCCGTTGGCCACAGCGGGGCTCGCCCCCGCGGCGTTGCCCACTACCGACAACAGCAGGCCCAGCATCACGAGCACACCGGCGTGCGCATGGCCCGCTCGGAAAAACGATTTCTGCAGACCGTTGGCTTCGTGATTTCCGGTGACCACGCGCAGCAAGAAGACGCCGCCGGCCGCGATGGTGACGACCGAGATGATGGTGGCCCCCACCGTGATGCTCATGAAGGGAGTGATCAGCGAGGTGCTCATAATAGCTTCCTGAAATCGTATTGATCGATTAGATATTTCTACTATCCAATACTGGATAATAGAAGTATCTAATGTCAAGATGTTCTGGCAGGACTTCTTCAAGGAGCGCTTCCGTGCTGATGTCGGAGCTGGCGAGTCGCACCCATGTGTCGGTGCCGACGATCAAGTTCTACCTACGCGAGAACGTGCTGATGCCAGGCCACGCAGTCAGCTCGACCCGCGCCCACTACGACGAACGGCACGTCCGACGGATCGCGCTGATCAGAGCGCTGTCCGCGCTCGGTCTCTCGATCTCCCAGATCAGGTCGGTCGTCGAACTCATCGACAACCCGGGCCGGTCGCTTTTCGCGACGCTGGGCGCTGCGACAGCGGCGCTTTCGCGCCCCACCCAAGCCGCAAGTGATGGGGACTGCCCACGGGCTCGGGCCGCGTTGTCAGCGCTTGACTTCGAGGTGCCCGACGATCTTCCCGCGGTAGCGCAGCTTGACCGCGCGCTTGCCGACGCGCAGGCTGCGGGCGTTCCGATGACCGAGGATCGCCTGCGCGCGTACGCGCCACATATCAGTGCCATCGCCGCTTACGACATCGAGCAGATGCCGCTGGAACCGCCGGCGGCAGCAATCGAATACGCCGTGCTCGGAACTATCTTCTATGAGCCGATCCTCGCGGCACTGCGCCGCATCGCGCATGCCGGCCTGACCGCGCAACGCCTGGCCAAGAATGAGGCAGACGTCGATGTAGAAGGCGGCGACGTCAGTTGACCATGTGGACCGGATGGGCGGCGAAGATACGTGCTGTGTCCGGTTGGTTTGCCCGTCTGGATCCATGAATCGACGTCGGTTCGATCCCGGGGCTTAGAGGTGTCGGGTAACGGCACATCGAGCGCGACGGGGCGATCTGCGCATCGCGCTACGAGGCGTCGGCGTCCTGCGAAATGACAAGGGGGCGTTGCGATGTGACGCGCTGGGTCTTCTGTGTCTGCGGCTCGGCGAGGTTCACGCCATGGGTGGAGGCTGAAGGCGGAGTTCACTCACTGAGCGGCTGCCGAGCGGCGCGAGCGCTGCGCCTGCGAAACCGATTGCCGCGTAAAGCGCGACGCTGGTTGGCCCTAACCATGCCGCGGCAGGTGCGACGAGTAGCTGTCCGACAGGTACGCATGTGTAGGACAGCAGATCGTTGTAAGCCGAGATCCGAGACAGCTCGTGTCGAGGGATGCGCTGGTGCACGCAGGTATCCCAGGCGATCGAGGGTGCGGCAAATCCCAGTCCGGAAACAAACGCGGCGAGCAGAAGCCAGGGAGCAGGCAGGCCAACGCCCAAGCCCAGCAACCCGAACGCGCCCAACACGGCCAGGAGCTGGCCGGCGCGCAGAAACCGCTGCGGGGCATGACGGTACAGCGCTGCGCCCATTACCAAGGCACCGAGGGCGCGCGCACTCAACGCGATGCCCCACACGGGCGCGTTGGCCCGCGCTGTAGTGATTTCGGGACCCAGTATTTGCCATGTTCCGGTGCCAATGAGGTTGATAACCGCGAACGAGGCGGTGGTCGCCCAAAGCCATCTTGTTGACCGGAATGTGCGCCACCCCTGGCGTATCTCCGTCAACACACCGTTTCCGGGCGGGCTGGACGTGATGGCCAGCCGCAGCCGGGCTAAGACCGCTGCGGCGGCCAGGAAGCTGATGGCATCGATGGCAACGGCGATCCCGCCGCCGCCGGCCGCGACGAGGACACCGGAAATGCCCGGGCCAAGGACCTTTGTGAGGTTCTTTACGGTGGCCAGTATTGCGTTGGCACGCGGCAGTTGGGCCGGCTCAACCAGCTCGGGCACGATGCCTCGCAGCGCGGGTGAACCCAGCGCCTCCAGTGCACCGTTGACGAACTGCAGACACGCTACCGGTGCAAGTTGGTAATGGCCGGTCAGCAAGACAGCGGCGACGAGGCCTTGGGTCAGGCCTGCTCCCAGATTCGTTGCTACTAAGAGGGCGCGCCGCGGCCAGCGATCACCCAGTACCCCGCCCACCAGCAACAGACTCAGATGCGCGGTGACCTGAGCGGCCAACACCACACCAAGGTCGCTCATGTGATGCGATGCCTGCAGCACGGCCAGACTCAGCGCGACCGGTGTCATCGCACTACCGGCCAACGACACCGCCCTACCCAATACGAAGCAGCCGAAGGGTGACTGGATTGCGTTTCGAGGCACCGAGAGTGGCATAGCCAGACAGCATGGCCAGCGGCGCGATACAGTCGCTATCCTTACGGCAAAAGGCGCAAGGATATGACACTTCTCAAGCTCAGCCCCAATGCGCTAGCCCACTGCCGTTTCGCGATCTCACCGCTGGCCGAGACCGTCGGCGTGCTAATTACCTTGCAGCGCCGATGCACCGACCCCTCCTTGGCCCGCTGGCACGCCGAACACCAGCCGGCCTACCGCCGGTGGCTGGGCGCCAGCCCGATCGCTGCGGCACTGCTGGCGTTGATCGCCACGACCAAAAGATTCCCCGACATGATTGCGTTACCGCCTGAGCACGGCATCAATACCCGTTTCAGCGACGAACTCGCGGCGATGACAACCTTCAGCGACGACAACATCCGCGCCGCGGTGCGGGCCGCCGCGGCAGCAAGCTGGAAAACGCACTCTCTCGACTGGCTCAACCAGCAGAACCTCGCAACCCGCGCCGCGATGGTCTTGGACGAGGGCTGGCAGCAATTCGTCTCGCCGGACTGGCCGCGACGTCGTGCCGTCCTCGAACGCGACATCATGTACCGCGCCGGGCTACTGGCCGCTTACGGCTGGAAGCACACCGTCGAGAGTATGAAACAACGCTCAGTCTGGATCGGCGACAACACCATTCGCTTCAGCAGTCAGCACTGGCCCGACCGCACTATCGACGAGGGACTGATCTTTGTGCCCCGCACCACAACCGGCGGCTGGTGGACATGTGAACAAGGCCCACGCTACGCCCTGGTCTACTGCGCCCACGGCCCCCATGCCGAGCCGACCACCGCCGACGCCTGCGGCACCGACGCACTGTCGGCCCTTCTCGGTCCTGGCCGCTCCCGCATCGCACGACAACTGAAAACCCCCGCCACCAGTACCCAACTCGCACGCACCCTCGGCCAATCTCTAGGCACCGTCAGCAATCACCTCGCCGTATTGCGCGATGCAGGGACAATTGTCGGAACCAGAGTCGGACGCAACGTCACCTACCGGCTCACCGAACGAGGACACCAACTCCTCCGACTCCTCGACGAAAACGCGCAAGCAGACGCATGACCCCTGCAACCCACTACCACCACCACATCGGGCGGCAATAACCTCATGACCCGCAACAACTAGTCGGTCAGCGCCGCCGCGCCCTGACGTACCAGAACTCCATTTCGAACTGCTTGCCGTCCAATTCGCGGCGCATGGTGGCCGGCTCTAGCGACTCGATGTCCCAATCCGCGCCGCCGAGAACCTCGCGCAGCGTCTGCTCGGAGACCGAGGGCCGAGGCCATTGCGGGTCGGCGGCGTTGGAGTTGGAAAAGCAGCTGATCAACAGGGTGGCGCCGGGTCTGGTCGCCCGATGTACCGCGGAGGCATAGCGGCGCTTGCCTGTTTCGTCGAGGCAATGAGAAATGCCGCTGTCGACGACGGTGTCGAACGTGTCGGCGTAGCCTTCGAGCTCGGTCGCATCGGTTACCGCGAACCTCACGTCCACCCCGGCGTCCGCGGCTCGCCGCTCGGCGGTGATCAGCGCGGTCGGGGAGATGTCCAGCCCGGTTACGTGATAGCCGTTTTTGGCAAGATAGATGGCGTTGTCGCCGAGACCGCAGCCGATGTCGAGGACGTCCCCATGCACCCAGCCGCCGGTGTGCCATGCGACGACATTGTCCTTTGGCGCCTTGGTATCCCACGGCGGTGTGGCCATCGGCGGGATGCCTTCGCCGGGGCTCTCGCCGCGGTACAGCGCGTCGAAGTCCATGTGTTGCAAGCCGGAAAATCCAGACGATGAAGTCACTATCGCCAGCGTAGACCCGCCAAGCGAGTTCTGGCGGGCCTCAGCTAGGCGGCGTGGGGATCGGCCAGGTGGACGCCGATCCTGATTTCCAGCTCACTGAGTTCCACCCCGAACGGCCCGGGTGCCGGTGGCGCGCCGGAGCGATAGTGCATGCCGGTGGGCGTAATGAAATCTGCCGTATGCAAACCGTTTTCGTCGGTTTCCGCCGCGACGCGCCAACCGGGAACTTCCTTGACGTAGTTGCAACGTTCACACAAGCCCAGCCCATTGGCCGCACTCGTCAACCCACCGCGACGATGCGGCCTGGCGTGGTCGCGGTGGCGGATGGGCGCATCGCAGTACGGGGTGCGACAGCGGCCATCGCGAAACCCGATAAAGGTGGCCAGGCTCTTCGGGAAACGCCGCGCCCGCGATTCCATCGCCACCAGGGCCCCCGAGCGCGGATGTCGGTAGAGCCGGCGCAGCGTGGCGCGGGACCGGGGGTCGAGCACTGCACCGTTCACGAGTTGGCGGGCTACGGCCGCGGGGATCGGGCCATACCCGTCGACGTTCGCCGCGGTTGGTGCAGCGCCGAACAGCGATTCGTCGGAGATGACCAGGTTGACCGCTACCGGCTGGGCGACCTCGGCGGGGCACCCGGTAACCCGTTCAACAAGCGTGTCGGCCATCACCTGGCCACGCGAGCGTTGATCGACTGTGGTGTCGGCGGCGCGCTTGAGCGCCGCGTAGACCGAGACGCCCTGTGCTACGGGCAGTAATGCCGACACCCATGTCATCGTGTCCGGGGCTGGCCGGATCGTCACTGTGCGTTCGGATTCGGCCTTGGCGGCACGATCGACCACCGCCTGCGCATTGAGCCGATAGGCGATCGCCCGGGCGGCCGCGGCTATTCGCGCGTCGCCCATCCCGTCCAACGAGGATCCGTCGCCACACAGTTCGGCGTCCAGGGCGCGGCGGTCCTCGACGTCCAGGCAAGCCGACTCACGAACGATCAGGGTGGCCCGCCATTCGGACAATCGCCCGCTCTCGAGGGCGGCCAGGGTGTGGGGCATCTCGTGAACCAACGCCTTCGCGAATCCGAGATGTCTGCCGCCCCGGGCGGGGGAATCGTGTCGCGCCAAGGCGATCTCGCTGGCTACTCCGCGGCCGCGCTGGGCGACCGGCACTCCGGCGGCCGCCTCGTTCGCACGGCGCAGTGCGTCGAGGGCTGCGGCCGCCCGAGCCTGGTCCGCCGCGGCCGCCGACTTGGCGCGCTCCTGCGCGGCGATCCGCGCCAGCAACGCGGCTTCCTCCGAGGATTCGAACATACTTTCGACAATAGTCCGCCCACCGACAACCGGCCGCGGAACAAAAGCGTCTGTACATCCGCGGCCGGGTACGGACTCGATTGCGGGCAGATCCCGCCGCGTCGCACCTGGCCTGCTCCGCCGCCACCGCCGCCTCCGCCCGCGCAGTAGGCTGCCGTCGATCGGCACGGCAGGTGCCTCGCGCCGTCACCGGCAAAATAAGTGCTACGCTGCCGTGCAGTCGACATCCTTTAACGATCCGTCCGGCGAGGCGGAGAAGGAGGTCAAGTTTCGTATGGGTGCTGCGGGCGACACCGGCTTCCCCGGTCTCAAGGGCGGCGATTCCCGGGAGTTGATGTCGGCGGCCGACGTGGGCCGCACCATTTCCCGCATTGCGCATCAGATCATCGAAAAGACCGCGCTGGACGGCCCCGACGCACCACGGGTGGTGCTGCTGGGCATCCCGACCCGCGGTGTGATTCTCGCCAAGCGGCTCGCCGCCAACATCGGCGAATACAGTGGTGTCGAGGTGGGCCACGGCGCCCTGGACATCACCCTCTATCGCGATGACCTGATGCAGAAACCGCCGCGGCCGCTGGAGGACACCTCGATTCCGGCCGGGGGCATCGACGACGCGCTGGTGATCCTGGTCGACGACGTCCTGTACTCCGGCCGCTCGGTCCGATCCGCGCTGGACGCGCTGCGCGACGTGGGCCGGCCGCGGGTGGTGCAGCTGGCGGTGCTGGTCGACCGTGGCCACCGCGAACTGCCGCTGCGCGCCGACTACGTGGGCAAGAACGTCCCGACCTCGCGCGGGGAGAGCGTGCACGTGCTGCTGCGGGAGAACGACGGCGACGACGGGGTGGTGATCTCACGATGACGCGCCATCTGCTGGCCGCCGGCGACCTGAGCCGCGACGACGCCACCGCGATCCTCGACGACGCCGACCGGTTCGCCCAGGCGCTGGTGGGCCGCGAGATCAAGAAGCTGCCGACGCTGCGTGGCCGCACCATCGTCACGATGTTCTACGAGAACTCGACCCGCACCCGGGTGTCCTTCGAGGTGGCCGGCAAGTGGATGAGCGCCGACGTGATCAACGTCAGCGCGTCGGGATCGTCGGTGGGCAAGGGAGAGTCGCTGCGCGACACCGCGTTCACGCTGCGCGCCGCCGGCGCCGACGCGCTGATCATCCGGCACCCGGCGTCCGGCGCCGCGCACCTGCTCGCCGAGTGGACCGGCGCGAACGCCGCCGGAGACAGTGGGGGACCGTCGGTCATCAACGCCGGCGACGGCACCCACGAGCACCCGACCCAGGCGCTGCTGGACGCGCTCACCATTCGCCAACGGCTCGGCGGCATCGAAGGCCGTCGCATCGTGATCGTGGGCGACATCCTGCACAGCCGGGTCGCCCGCTCCAACGTCATGCTGCTGGCGACCCTGGGCGCCGAGGTGGTCCTGGTGGCGCCGCCCACGCTGCTGCCGGTCGGCGTCGAGGGCTGGCCGGTCACCGTGTCGAACGACTTCGACGCCGAGCTACCCGCCGCCGACGCGGTGCTGATGCTGCGGGTCCAGGCCGAGCGGATGAACGGCGGGTTCTTCCCGTCGGTGCGCGAATACTCCTCCCTCTACGGGCTTTCCGACCGCCGCCAGGCGCTGCTGCCCGGCCACGCCGTGGTGCTGCACCCGGGGCCGATGCTGCGCGGCATGGAGATCGCCTCCTCGGTGGCCGACTCGTCGCAATCGGCTGTGCTGCAACAGGTTTCCAATGGCGTGCATGTGCGGATGGCGGTGCTGTTTCACCTGCTGGTCGGCACCGAGACGGCGGAGAACTCGGGTGAAGAGGGTGTAGCGTGAGCGTGCTGCTGCGCGGGGTGCTGTTGTACGGCGAGGGCGATCGCGTCGACGTGCTGATCGACGACGGCCAGATCATCGACATCGGGCCCAAGTTGGCCGAGGCCGGAGGCGTCGGAAAGGACCTGGACGTCATCGACGCCACCGGTCAGGTGCTGTTGCCCGGCCTGGTGGACTTGCACACCCACCTGCGCGAACCGGGGCGTGAATACGCCGAGGATATCGAAACCGGCTCGGCCGCAGCCGCTTTGGGTGGTTACACCGCGGTGTTCGCGATGGCCAACACGAACCCGGTCGCCGACAGCCCGGTGGTCACCGACCACGTCTGGCACCGCGGGCAGCAGGTCGGCCTGGTCGACGTGCACCCGGTTGGCGCCGTCACCGTCGGGCTGGCCGGCAAAGAGCTCACCGAGATGGGCATGATGGCGGCCGGGGCCGCGCAGGTGCGGATGTTCTCCGACGACGGCATCTGCGTGCACGACCCGCTGGTGATGCGCCGCGCCCTGGAATACGCCACCGGGCTGGGCGTGCTCATCGCCCAGCACGCCGAGGAGCCGCGGCTGACGGTCGGCGCCGTCGCCCACGAGGGCCCCACCGCGGCCCGGCTGGGCCTGGCGGGCTGGCCCCGGGCGGCCGAGGAGTCGATCGTGGCCCGCGACGCGCTGCTGGCCCGCGACGCCGGCGCGCGGGTACACATCTGCCACGCATCCACCGCTGGCACCGTCGAGATCCTGAAATGGGCTAAGCAGCAAGGGATCTCGATCACCGCCGAGGTCACCCCGCACCACCTGATGCTCGACGACAGCAGGCTGACCAGTTACGACGGGCAAAACCGCGTCAACCCACCGCTGCGCGAGGCGGCCGACGCGGTGGCGTTGCGCCAGGCGCTGGCTGACGGTGTCATCGACTGTGTGGCCACCGATCACGCGCCGCACGCCGAGCACGAGAAGTGCGTGGAGTTCTCCGCGGCGCGGCCCGGCATGCTGGGATTGCAGACGGCGCTGTCGATCGTGGTGCAGACGATGGTCAGCCCGGGGTTGCTGACCTGGCGGGACGTTGCCCGGGTGATGAGCGAAAACCCCGCCCGCATCGTGGGCCTGCCCGACCACGGCCGGCCGCTGGAGGTGGGGGAGCCCGCCAACCTCACGGTGGTGGATCCCACGGCCTCGTGGACCGTCACCGGGTCGGAGCTGGCCAGCCGCTCGGGCAACACGCCCTACGAGGCGATGACCCTGCCCGCCACCGTGACCGCCACGCTGCTGCGCGGCAAGGTCACCGCCCGAGACGGGAAGTCGCCGGCATGAATCGCGCCGGTGACGATGCAGAGCGAAGCGATGAGAAGGAGCGGCGCGCATGAACTCCGCCACCCTGGTGGGGTCGCTGATCTTCGCCGCCGTGGTGGTGGTCGTCATCACGGTGGTCATCCAGCTGATGATGCGGACCTGGCAGCGCCGCTCACAGCAACAGGCGGAGCTGATCGGCGCGCTGCCCGAGATCCCGGACCACGTCGGGGCGGCCACGATCAGCACCCGCGGCCACTACTGCGGGTCCATGATGGCGCCGGGCTGGCACGAGCGGATCGCGGCCGGCGACCTCGGTTTCCGCAGCAAGGCGGTGTTGACCCGCTACGCCGGGGGCATCATGGTGGAACGCCTACGGGCCCAACCGATTTGGATCCCCCGAGAATCGATCACCGAGATCCGCATGGAGCGCCGGATGACCGGCCGGATCGGGATTCTGGCGATCCGCTGGCGGCTGCCGTCGGGCGTCGAGATCGACACCGGGTTCCGGGCGAACAGCCGCTCCGATTACGACGACTGGCTCGAATCGCATCACGAAGAGGAGCGGCGCTGATGACTAAAGCGCAATTGGTACTCGAGGACGGCCGCGTCTTCACCGGCACGCCGTTCGGCAAAATCGGCCAAACACTCGGCGAGGCCGTGTTTTCCACCGGCATGTCCGGCTACCAGGAGACGCTGACCGATCCCAGTTACCACCGGCAGATCGTGGTGGCCACCGCGCCGCAGATCGGCAACACCGGCTGGAACGGCGAGGACGCCGAGAGCCGCGGCGACCGGATCTGGGTCGCCGGCTACGCGGTGCGCGACCCGTCGCCGCGCCCGTCCAGCTGGCGGGCCACCGGAACCCTGGAGGACGAGCTGGTCCGCCAGCACATCGTCGGCATCGCCGGCATCGACACCCGCGCGGTGGTGCGCCATCTGCGCACCCGCGGCTCGATGAAGGCGGGCGTGTTCTCCGGCGACGCGCTCGCCGAGGTGGACGAATTGCTGGCGCGGGTGCGGGGCCAGCAGTCGATGCTGGGCGCCGACCTGGCCGGCGAGGTCAGCACGCCCGACAACTACATCGTGGAACCCGAAGGGGCACCGCGGTTTACGGTAGCCGCGCTGGACCTGGGCATCAAGACGAACACGCCGCGCAACTTCGCCCGCCGCGGCGTCCGGACCCATGTGCTGGCGTCCTCGGCGACCTACGACCAGATCGCCGACATCAAGCCCGACGGGGTGTTCTTGTCCAACGGCCCAGGTGACCCCGCCACCGCCGATCACGTCGTCGAGGTCACCCGCAAGGTGCTGGGCGCCGGAATCCCGTTGTTCGGCATCTGCTTCGGCAACCAGATCCTGGGCCGGGCGCTGGGGTTGTCCACCTACAAGCTGGTATTCGGTCACCGCGGCATCAACATCCCGGTGATCGACCACGCCACCGGGCGGGTGGCGGTCACCGCACAAAACCACGGCTTCGCGCTCGAGGGAGAGGCCGGCCAGTCCTTCGACACGCCGTTCGGCCAAGCGATCGTCAGCCACACCTGCGCCAACGACGGAGTGGTCGAGGGCGTCAAACTCGCCGACGGGCAGGCGTTCTCGGTGCAGTATCACCCGGAGGCCGCGGCGGGTCCGCACGATGCGGAGTATTTGTTCGACCAATTCATCGACCTGATGGCGGCCCCAAACCGCGGAAAGGGGCGGTAGTGCCGCGTCGTACCGACTTGCGTCACGTGCTGGTGATCGGCTCCGGGCCGATCGTCATCGGGCAGGCCGCCGAGTTCGACTACTCGGGAACCCAGGCCTGCCGGGTGCTGCGTGCGGAGGGCCTGGAGGTCAGCCTGATCAACTCCAACCCGGCCACCATCATGACCGACCCGGAGTACGCCGACCACACCTACGTCGAGCCGATCACCGCCGCCTTCGTCGAGAAGGTGATCGCCCAGCAGGCCGAGCGCGGCAACAAGATCGACGCGCTGCTGGCCACGCTGGGCGGGCAGACCGCGCTGAACACGGCGGTCGCGCTGCACGAAAACGGGGCGCTCGAGCGGCACGGCGTTGAGCTCATCGGCGCCGACATCGACGCCATCCAGCGCGGCGAGGACCGGCAGATGTTCAAGGACATCGTCGCCAAGGTCGGCGGTGAATCCGCCCGCAGCCGAGTCTGTTTCACGATGGAGGAGGTCCGCGAGACCGTCGAGGAACTCGGGCTGCCGGTCGTGGTGCGGCCCAGCTTCACGATGGGCGGGCTGGGGTCCGGCATGGCGCGATCCGTCGAAGAGGTCGACCGGATGGCCGGCGCAGGCTTGGCCGAGAGCCCGAGCGCCAACGTGCTGATCGAGGAATCGATCTACGGCTGGAAGGAATTCGAGCTCGAGCTGATGCGCGACGGCAACGACAACGTGGTCGTCGTCTGCTCGATCGAGAACTTCGATCCCATGGGCGTGCACACCGGCGACTCGGTCACCGTCGCGCCGGCGATGACGCTGACCGACCGCGAATACCAGCGGATGCGGGACCTGGGCATCGCGATCCTGCGCGAGGTCGGGGTGGACACCGGCGGCTGCAACATCCAGTTCGCGATCAACCCGGTCGACGGCCGGCTGATCGTCATCGAGATGAACCCGCGGGTGTCGCGGTCCAGCGCGCTGGCCTCCAAGGCCACCGGCTTCCCGATCGCCAAGATCGCCGCCAAGCTCGCCATCGGGTACACCCTCGACGAGATCGTCAACGACATCACCAAGGAGACGCCCGCCTGCTTCGAGCCCACCCTGGACTACGTGGTGGTCAAGGCGCCCCGCTTCGCGTTCGAGAAATTCCCCGGCGCCGACCCCACCCTGACCACCACCATGAAGTCCGTCGGCGAGGCGATGTCGTTGGGCCGCAACTTCATTGAGGCGCTCGGCAAGGTGATGCGGTCGCTGGAAACCACCCGCGCGGGTTTTTGGACCAAGCCGGACCCGGACGGCGACGTCGGTGAGGTGCTCGACCGGCTGCGCACCCCGACCGAGGGCCGGCTCTACGACATCGAGCTGGCGCTGCGGCTGGGCGCGTCGGTGGAGCGGGTCGCCGAGGCCAGCGGCGTCGACCCGTGGTTCGTGGCGCAGATCGGCGAGCTGATCGAGCTGCGCGCGGAGCTGATCGCCGCCCCGGTGCTCGACGCCGACCTGCTGCGCCAGGCCAAGCACAGCGGGCTGTCGGACCGCCAGATCGCCGCGCTGCGCCCCGAATTGGCCGGCGAGAACGGGGTGCGCTCGCTGCGCGAGCGCCTCGGCGTGCACCCGGTGTACAAGACCGTCGACACCTGCGCGGCGGAGTTCGAGGCCAAGACGCCGTACCACTACAGCAGCTACGAGTTGGACCCCGCCGCCGAGACCGAGGTGGCGCCGCAGACCGAGAAGCCCAAGGTGCTGATCCTCGGATCGGGACCCAACCGCATCGGCCAGGGCATCGAATTCGACTACAGCTGCGTGCACGCCGCAACGACGTTGTCGCAGGCCGGTTTCGAGACGGTGATGGTCAACTGCAACCCGGAGACGGTGTCCACCGACTATGACACCGCCGACCGGCTCTACTTCGAGCCGCTGACCTTCGAGGACGTCCTCGAGGTGTTCCGCGCCGAGCAGCAGTCCGCCGGAGACGGCCCGGGCGTGGTCGGGGTGATCGTGCAGCTCGGCGGCCAAACCCCGCTCGGGCTGGCGCAGCGCCTGGCCGACGCGGGCGTACCGATCGTCGGCACCCCGCCGGAGGCCATCGACCTGGCCGAGGACCGCGGCGCCTTCGGCGACGTGCTCACCACCGCCGGCCTGCCCGCGCCGAAGTACGGCATGGCAACCACTTTCGACCACGCCCGGCGGATCGCCGAAGACATCGGCTACCCGGTGCTGGTGCGGCCGTCCTACGTGCTGGGCGGCCGGGGCATGGAGATCGTCTACGACGAGGAGACGCTGCGCGGCTACATCACCCGGGCCACCGAGCTCTCGCCCGAGCACCCGGTGCTCGTCGACCGCTTCCTCGAGGACGCGGTGGAGATCGACGTGGACGCGCTGTGCGACGGCACCGAGGTGTACATCGGCGGCATCATGGAGCACATCGAGGAGGCCGGCATCCACTCCGGCGACTCGGCGTGCGCCCTGCCGCCGGTGACGCTGGGCCGCAGCGACATCGAGAAGGTGCGCCGGGCGACCGAGGCCATCGCGCACGGCATCGGTGTCGTGGGGCTGCTCAACGTGCAGTACGCGCTCAAGGACGACGTGCTCTACGTCCTGGAGGCCAACCCGCGCGCCAGCCGCACGGTGCCGTTCGTGTCCAAGGCCACCGCGATCCCGCTCGCGAAGGCCTGCGCCCGGGTCATGTTGGGCGCCAAGATTTCCCAGCTGCGCGAGGAGGGGTTGCTGGCGGCGTCCGGCGACGGCGCCCACGCGGCGCAGAACGCCCCGATCGCGGTCAAGGAGGCGGTGCTGCCGTTCCACCGGTTCCGCCGGGCGGACGGCTCGGGCATCGATTCGCTGCTGGGCCCGGAGATGAAATCCACCGGGGAGGTGATGGGAATCGACCGCGACTTCGGCAGCGCCTTCGCCAAGAGCCAGACCGCGGCGTACGGGTCGCTGCCCGCCCAGGGCACCATCTTCGTGTCGGTGGCCAACCGCGACAAGCGCTCGCTGGTGTTCCCCGTCAAGCGGCTGGCCGACCTGGGTTTCCGCGTGCTGGCCACCGAGGGGACAGCGGAGATGTTGCGCCGCAACGGGATTCCGTGCGACGAGGTACGCAAGCACTTCGAGGAGCCGCAGCCGGGCCGACCCGCGGAGTCCGCGGTGGACGCGATCAAGGCCGGCGAGGTCGACATGGTCATCAACACGCCCTACGGCAACTCCGGGCCACGCATTGACGGCTACGAAATCCGTTCGGCCGCAGTGTCGGTCAATATCCCGTGTGTCACCACCGTGCAGGGCGCCTCGGCCGCCGTCCAGGGCATCGAGGCGGGCATCCGCGGCGACATCGGCGTGCGCAGCCTGCAAGAGCTGCACAGCCAGATCGGCCAGGGCGGTCTGCCTGGTAGCGGGCACCGGTGACCGGGTTCGGCGTCCGGCTGGCCGCCGCGAAAGCGGAGCGCGGGCCGCTGTGCGTGGGCATCGACCCGCATCCCGAGCTGCTGCGCGCCTGGGGCCTGCCCACCACCGCCGACGGGCTGGCCGCGTTCTGCGACATCTGCATCGAGGCGTTCTCCGGCTACGCGGTCGTCAAACCCCAGGTCGCGTTCTTCGAGGCGTACGGCGCCGCCGGATTCGCGGTGCTGGAACGCACCATCGCGGCGCTGCGGTCGGCCGGGGTGCTGGTGCTGGCCGACGCCAAACGCGGCGACATCGGCACCACGATGGCGGCCTACGCCGCCGCCTGGGCGGGTGATTCGCCGCTGGCCGCCGACGCGGTGACGGCCACGCCATATCTGGGGTTCGGCTCACTGCGGCCGCTGCTGGAAGCCGCCGCGGCGCACGACCGCGGGGTGTTCGTGCTGGCGGCCACCTCCAACCCGGAGGGGGCGACCGTGCAGCGCGCCGCCTTCGACGGCCGCACGGTGGCCCAGCTGGTCGTCGACCAGGCGGCGGTGGTGAATCGGTCCGCCACCGGATCCGGGCCGGGATACGTGGGGGTGGTCGTGGGCGCGACGGTCTTGCAGGCGCCCGATCTGAGCGCCCTGGGCGGCCCGGTGCTGGTGCCCGGGCTCGGCGTCCAGGGCGGGCGGCCCGAGGCGCTGGCGGGGCTGGGCGGGGCGGAACCCGGCCAGTTGTTGCCGGCGGTGGCCCGCGAGGTGCTGCGCGCCGGGCCGGGCGTGCCGGAGCTGCGCGCGGCGGCCGATCGCATGCTGGACGCGGTCGCCTACCTGGCCGTGTGAGCGGGTTCTGCGTCTAGTCCGACGCGACTGCGGTGCTGGGCCGCGCGGTTTCGACGATGACGGTGGTGGCCTTGACGACGGCCACGGCGACGCTGCCGGGGCGCAGCTGCAGTTCCTCGGCGGCCTCGGTGCTCATCAGCGAGACGACCGTGAACGGGCCGCACTGCATCTCGACCTGGGTCATCACCTTGTCGCTGACCACCGACGTGACCAGCCCGACGAAGCGGTTGCGGGCCGAGCTGCCGATGCTCAGCGGGTCCGCCGGCGGGGCGGGCGCATTGGTGCGGGAGAAGCGGGCGAGGTCCTCGCTGGCGATTACCTTGCGGCCGGCGGCGTCGTGACTGACCGCCAATGTGCCCTGGTTGATCCAGCGCCGCACGGTGTCGTCGCTGACTCCGAGCAGCTCGGCCGCCTGGCGAATTCGCAGGTTGGACACCCCCCGATCGTATCGGATTCCGCACCGCCGATTAGCTGAAATGGCCCGCGGGCGGGCCCGAAAACCGCAGTTACGGAACCAGATTGCAGATTTAACCGTGGTTACGGAAACGCACTGTGGGCGGATCGGAATCCGCGGACCCTCGGCGCCCCGCACGCACCGGCGCCCGTCGGGCGCGGCGGCGAACCGCGGTCGGCCAACGACGCTGCGGCCCTTGGTGGTTGGTGAAGGTCATCGTGCGTTGGCAGACCGAGTCGGTGTACCTCCCGGCGGTTCGGCCGTCGTCTCCCCGATGGCTGGCCTGTTGTTGCCGGGCGATCCAGGGGCGGCCTGGACCGCTGCGCCGGGCCAAAGGCGGCGTTGGCCTGCCCTTTGACCGGCGGCGCGACACGCGCGACACGCCGCAACAAATCCGTGATCCGTCGCACCGGGCGTCACGGCCGCTCGGCGGCGGGTTTCCGAACGGCCCGGCCAAGCCGTCGCGCGCCGCCCCCGGGGGCTAAAACCGCAGCTAGCGACCCTGGCAAGGCGTCGAACCGGCCCGGCGAACCCCGCCCGGGCAACGTCGAAGGCGGCCGCCGCCGGCCCCGGCGGGAGCGCCGCTTCGGCCTGCCACGCGCCGGTCCATGCTGGGAGTTTGTCCCCTCAAGCAGGGGGTCGGGTTAGATTTCGTCAGGAGGCCTGAGTACGGTCGTCTCCGCTGGCAGAAGTACCGGCGAGACAAAAAGCGATCGATTGAAATTGATTGATCAGATACGGAGGAATCGTGGCCCTTCCCCAGTTGACCGACGAGCAGCGCGCGGCCGCGTTGGAGAAGGCGGCTGCCGCACGTCGAGCGCGAGCAGAGCTCAAAGACCGCCTGAAGCGTGGCGGCACCAACCTGACCCAGGTGCTCAAGGACGCCGAGACCGACGAAGTCCTGGGCAAGATGAAGGTTTCCGCGCTTCTCGAGGCGTTGCCCAAGGTGGGCAAGGTCAAGGCGCAGGAAATCATGACTGAGCTGGAGATCGCCCCCACCCGCCGCCTGCGCGGTCTCGGCGATCGTCAGCGCAAGGCCCTGCTGGAAAAGTTCGGCTCCTAACCCGGCCGCCGACGATGCAGGCCGCACGGCCTGAGGAGAAGGCGGGCAATCCGACCCGAGCCGTGGGCGCACCCCCCGAGGGGCGTCCGTGAGCGCCGGCGGGGGACCGGACGTCCAGCACGGCACACGTCCAGAACCATCAGGTAACGGACGTGTGGTCGTGCTGTCCGGTCCTTCCGCGGTGGGCAAGTCGACGGTCGTCCGGTGCCTGCGCGAGCGGGTGCCGAACCTGCATTTCAGCGTCTCGGCCACCACGCGGGCGCCGCGCCCCGGCGAGGTCGACGGTGTCGATTATCACTTCGTCAGCCCCGCCCGCTTCCAGCAGCTGATCGACGAGGGCGCGCTGCTGGAGTGGGCCGAAATCCATTCGGGACTGCACCGGTCGGGCACCCTGGCCGAGCCCATCCGGACCGCCACGGCCAATGGGTTTCCGGTGCTCATCGAGGTCGACCTGGCCGGCGCCAGGGCCGTCAAGAAGGCGATGCCGGAGGCGCTCGCGGTCTTCCTCGCACCGCCCAGCTGGGAGGATCTCGAGGCCAGGCTCATCGGCCGCGGCACCGAGACGCCGGAGGTCATGCGGCGGCGGCTGGAGACCGCCCGCATCGAAATGGCGGCCCAAAACGACTTCGACCGGGTGGTCGTGAACAGTCAATTGGAGTCAGCGTGCTCCGAATTGGTATCCTTGCTGGTGGGAACTGCGCCGGACCGGCCTGACCCGTCTGGCCAGACCAGAAGCCGGACCACATCCCAGCAAGATTGACCACCGAATTTTTCCGAACTTTGCAGCGGTGACGAGCCGCTCGAATCCGCCAGGAGATTGACCTAAGTGAGTATTCCGCAGTCCGACGCGGCTTTGGCCGCCGTCCCCGACCGGTTCGATCCGTCCGCCGGGGGACAGGGCGCCTACGACACCCCGCTGGGCATCACCAACCCGCCCATCGACGAGCTGGTTGTAGTAGTCGTTGATCTGACGGGCCCGCTTGGCGGCGTAGATCACCAGCGCGTACTTGCTCGAGACGCGGTCCAGCAGCTCGTCGATGGGCGGGTTGGTGATGCCCAGCGGGGTGTCGTAGGCGCCCTGTCCCCCGGCGGACGGATCGCTGC
>NZ_LZLU01000142.1:0-16881 GCF_001673415.1 Mycobacterium sp. 1165196.3
ACCGCCGACGAGCACAGGATCGCGATGTGGGGGACGCCGCGTCCGCTCAGCCTGACCAACCGCGTCGGCGCCTCGCCCCGCTCGGCGAGCACGAACAACATGCGCGACGCGGTGTAGAGACCGGAGTTCAGGCAGGACAGCACCGCGGTCAGCACCACCGCGTTCATCACCTGATCGGCGCCGCCCAGCCCCATGTGTTTGAGCGCGGCCACGTACGGCGAGGCGCCGAGTTCCACGGAGTCCCAGGGCAACAGCACCACGAGCAGGAAGACCGAACCGACGAAGAAGATCCCGATGCGGGCCACCACCGAGCGGGTCGCCTTTTGCACCGCGAGCTCGGGGTCGCGGCTTTCCGCGGCGGCGACGGTGACGATCTCGGCGCCCACCATGGAGAAGATCACCACCACGATGGCGGCGAACACCGCACCCACGCCGTGGGGAAAGAACCCGCCGTGCGATCCCAGATTGGCTAGACCACCGTGATGGCCCGGCACCAGCCCTGCGACATACACCGTTCCCACCACGAGGAAGATCACGATGGTCGCGACTTTGATTCCGGCGAACCAGAATTCGAATTCACCGAACGACGACACCGAGAACAGGTTGGTCGCCGTCATCAACACCATCAGGCACAGCGACAGCAGCCAGAGCGGTGCGTGGAACCAGTAGTTGAGCACCTTGCCGCCGGCGACCGCCTCGAAACCCACCACGATCACCCAGAAGTACCAATACAGCCACGCGACCGAGAAGCCCGCCCAGCCGCCCAGGGCCTTGGCCGCGTAGTCGGCGAACGATCCGGTCGAGGGGTTCGCGGCCGCCATCTCACCGAGCATCCGCATCACCAACACGATGAGCACACCGCAAAGCGCGTAGGTGAGAAACGCGGCAGGACCGGTGTTTTTGATCACCACCCCGGACCCGACGAACAAGCCGGCGCCGATCACGCCGCCGAGCGCGATCATGCTGAGCTGCCGCTGCGACAGCCCTTGGCGCAGTTGCGGATTGCTGGCCATGCCCGGACGCTAGCGGGCTTTGCGGCCCGCAGCAACAACGACTTACAGGTACAGGTCGCGATCGCGGATCAGGGCCGTGGCGATCACGCTGATCACCGCGGTGGCAACCAGATACCCGCAGGCCAGCCATGGCGCGCCACCGACGGCCGCGATCAGCGACGTGAGAATCATCGGCGTCACCCCCGACGCGTACACGCCCGAGAACTGGTAGACGAACGACAAACCGGTGTAGCGGGTGCCGGTCGGATACAGCGACGAATACAAGGTGCCCTGGGCGCCGTAGAACAGCGCATGCACGACGCCGAACACGAGGACCATCGCCAGCCCGAACCACACCAGGTTCCTGGTGCCGAACAAGGCGAACGCCGGGAAGGCCGCCAGGCCGTAGAGGGCCACCCCGACCAGGTACACCCGTCGGGCGCCGTAGCGGTCGGTCAATGCGCCCGAGACGGGCAGCAGCACCGCCATCAGCAGGGCGGCGATGGTCACCACCACCAGCACCGAGACCTTGTTGAAGCCCAGGGCGCCGGTGGCGTAGCTGATCGCGAAAACCCCCCAGGTGTTGAAGGCCGAACCTTCCGCCCAGCGAGACAGCAGCCCCAGCAAGGTGTTTCGCCGGGACCGGGGTTCGCGGACGATGTCGCGGATGGGCGCGGTCGACGCGGCCTCGAGCTCGCCCAGCTCACGAAACGCCGGGGTCTCTTCGACCCGCAGCCGCACCACCACGCCGATCGCCACCAGCAGCACGCTCAGCAGGAAGCCGATGCGCCAGCCGTAGGACAGAAACCGCGTCTGGCCCAAGGCGACCTGCAGGAAGGCGAACACGCCGGTGCCCAGGGCCAGACCCAGGGCCAACCCCACCTGCGGGATCGCGCCGTAGCGGCCGCGCCGGTCGCCGGGGCTGTGTTCGACGGCCAGCAGCACGGCCCCGCCCCACTCACCGCCGAGCGCGAAACCCTGCAGCACCCGCAGTGCCAGCAGCAGCACCGGCGCCCACGCGCCGATCTGGGCGGCCGTCGGCAATGCCCCGATCAGTGCCGTCGCGCCGCCCATGATCAGCATGGTCAACGCCAGGCTGCGCTTGCGGCCGATGCGATCGCCGATGTGGCCGAACACCAGCCCGCCGATGGGCCGCATGACGAACCCGACGGCGAAGGTCGCGAACGCCAAAAGCGTTCCCACCAAGGAACTCTCGTTGGGAAAGAACACCTTGTTGAACACCAGGCCCGCCGCGGTGGCGTACAGGAAGAAGTCGTACCACTCGACCGTGGTGCCCAGCAGGCTCGCCGCGACCACGATGCGCAGCCGCCGGCGCCGCTGCGCGGCGGATTCGTCTACCGTGTCGGGAGCCCGGCCGGCGGGTGCGGACGCGGGCAGGGTGGCTGCCATGACCCCTTAGTGCGCCGAGGCGACCGCGAACGGCGTACCCGCGGCCGGATGCGACTGGCGGTTGGGGTGGCGCCACAACCCCATCCGCTCCAGGATCGGCAGCACGCCCTCGCCGAACCAGTAGGCCTCTTCCAGATGCGGATATCCCGACAAGATGAAGTGGGAGATGCCCAGTTTGGCGTATTCGGCCAGCCGCTCGGCGACCTCGGCGTGCGAGCCGACCAGCGCGGTGCCCGCTCCCCCGCGGACCAGGCCCACCCCGGCCCACAGGTTGGGCGCGACCAGCAACTTGCTGCTGTCGCCGCCGTGCAGGTCCAGCATGCGGCGCTGGCCCTCGGATTCGCTGCGCGCCAGGCTGCTCTGCACCCGCTCGATGTCGGCGGGATCGATCGCGGACAGCAACCGATCGGCCTCCGCCCAGGCCTCGGCGGAGGTATCACGGCTGATCACGTGAATCCGCAAGCCGTACTGCAGGATTCGGCCGGCGTCGACGGCCAGCCCGCGGATCCAGTCCAGCTTCTTGGCGACCGCGGTCAGCGGTTCGCCCCAGGTGAGGTACACGTCGGTGAGCTTGGCCGCCACCGGTCCGGCCGATGCCGACGATCCACCGAAGAACACCGCCGGTATCGGGTCGGGCGGGTTGTTCAGTTGGGCACCCTCGACCTGAATGTGCTCCCCGGCGAAGGTCACCGGCTCGTTCGAGGTCCACAGCTGCCGCACCACGTGCAAGAACTCGGCGGTGCGGGCATACCGCGCCTCCTTGTCCAGGAAGTCGCCATAGGCGCGCTGCTCGTGCGGTTCACCGCCGGTGACGACATTGAGCAGCAGCCGTCCGTCCGAGTGCCGCTGGAACGTCCCGGCCATCTGGGCGGCCAGGGTGGGACTGAGCATGCCGGGACGGAACGCGACCAGGAACTTCAGGGTCTCGGTCGATTCGACCAGCATCGCCGTCGTCAACCACGCGTCCTCACACCACAATCCCGTCGGCGTGAGGACCGCCTCGAAACCGTTGTCTTCGGCGGCCGTACAAATCTGGTGCAGGTACTTCAGTGTCGCGGGCCGATTGCCCGACATCGACGTGCCGTGCCCGCCCGCGACCAGATTCCGCGAATCGCCGTAGGTCGGCAGAAACCAATGAAACGCGAGACTCAATTCACAATCCTCTTTCGCTCCGCTGTGGGCCCTGTGCAGCAACCGTCCATCCTGCTGAAGTCACCGCCGAGGGGCGAGGGTTGAAACCTGCGAGATTGCATCCCCGTCCGGGCGCCGCCGTCACCACGGCAACCCGCGGCGGCGAGCGCCGAGCGGGGACGTCCGGGCGCCGGACGGACGGCACCCGCGCACCGCATCTGCGCTGTCCCGGAAGGCAATACGATCGCAATGATTCGGGCGGCGGCATCCGGCGATAACGGCGCTACGATGACTACGATCTTCCGCGCGATGCCGCAACCCGGCGCCACCATCGCCCTGGCCGGTGACTGCCCGACGCGGGAAAAGATCACCGCTGCGTGACCGAATGGTCACACCGGATCACACAATGCTTCCAATACGGCGTGGCTCGGCGGGTAATCCCCGGTCAGCGCGGCATTATTGCGATCATGCCTGACCTCACACGCCGAGCGGTGCTCCGGATGGGCGCCGGTGGCACCCTCGGAGCCGCCAGCGTGCTCGCATTCAGCTCCCTGCTGGCTCCCGGAACGTCGCACGCCGCGACGTTGCCGCAGGCTCCCGCGCCGTTCGAGCCGCCGACGGCGGGCAAGACCCTGCCGACCAAGCTGACCGGTTCTTTCGTCTCGGCGGCCCGTGGGGGCATCAAGACCAATTACGTGATCGCGGTGCCGCCGGGGCAGACCGGGATGCTGCGCCCGGTGATCGCCCTGCACGGCGTGGACGGGGATGCGAACCAGATGCTCGACATGGGCGTCCCGGACGGGCTGGCCCAGCTGGTCAAGGAGGGCAAGCCGCCGTTCGCGGTGGTCGGCGTCGACGGCGGCAACACCTATTGGCATAAAAGGACTTCCGGTGAGGACTCCGGCGCCATGGTGCTCGACGAGCTGCTGCCGATGCTCTCGACGATGGGTTTCGACACCTCCCGGGTCGGCTTCATGGGGTGGTCAATGGGTGGCTACGGGGCGCTTCGCCTGGGCGCCAAGCTCGGCCCGTCGCGCACCGCCGGCATCTGCGCAATCAGCCCGGCGCTGTACACCTCCTATGCGACCAGCGCCCCCGGGGCGTTCGACAGCAACGACGACTTCGTGCAGAACAGCGTGCTCGGCCTGCCGGCACTGAATTCGATTCCGCTGCGCGTGGACTGCGGCAACTTCGACCGCTTCTACTTCGCCACAAAGCAATTCGTCTACCAGTTGAAAACCCAACCGGCGGGCAGCTTCTCGCTGGGCGGCCATGACATCGCCTACTGGCGAAGCCAACTGCCCGGCGAGCTGGCCTGGATGGCGACCTAGCCCACGCAGATGACACTTCGGGAGCAATCGGTCGCCAGCAGCCCACAACAGGTGGAGCGGCGGACCGCCCGAAGGGGATTCCGGCCCGACATCGAGGGACTGCGCGCCGTCGCGGTGATCGCCGTCGTGCTCTACCACGCCGGCATCCCCGGAATCACCGGCGGCTACATCGGTGTGGACGTCTTCTTCGTCATCTCCGGGTTCCTCATCACCGGGCTGCTGTTTCGCGAGGCGAGCACCACGAATACCGTTGCGCTGGGCCAGTTTTACGGTGCGCGCGCCCGACGGCTGCTGCCGGCCGCGGCCATCGTCGGCACCATCACCGCGATCGGTGCCGCCGCGGTGCTGCCGCCGCTGCAGGCGCGCAGCGTGTTCCTCGACGGCGTCGCCAGCGCCCTGTACGTCGGCAACTACCGGTTCGCGCTGCGCGGCACCGACTACCTGACCACCGACGCGCCGTCACCGTTTCAGCACTACTGGTCGCTGGGGGTGGAGGAGCAGTTCTACCTGGTGTGGCCGCTGCTCATCATCGCCACGGCCTGGTTGCTGCGGCGCATCCCGCGCCTGCGCGGTAACGCGACGCGCGCGGCACCGTACGCGGTGATCCTCGCGACGGTGGCCGCGGCGTCGTTGACCGCAGGCGCGGTGTGGACCCGCACCTCGCCGTCGTGGGCGTTCTTCTCGCTGCCCACCCGCGCCTGGGAGCTGGCGGCCGGCGGCCTGGTGGCCCTGTCGATCCAGCAGTGGCGCCGGCTGTCGCTGCGAACGGCGTCGATCGTCGGGTGGGGCGGTCTGGCGTTGATCCTGCTGACCTGCACCCAACTCAACTCCCACACGCCTTATCCCGGCACCGAGGCGCTGCTGCCGGTGCTGGGCACCGCGCTGATCATCGGCGGCGGCGCCGTCACCGGGGGGCTCGGGCCCGGCCGCCTGCTATGCCGCCCGGCGATGCGCGCGATCGGCCGGATCTCCTACTCCTGGTACCTGTGGCACTGGCCGGTGCTGCTGCTGATGCCGGCGCTGCTCGGTGAGCCCGCGGGGCTGCCTGCCCGGCTGAGCGCGACGGCCGTGTCGGCCGGGCTCGCCGTCATCACCCTTCATTTGGTCGAGAATCCCGGCCGCTTCGCCGCCGCGCTGCGCCGCTCGGCGAAAGTCAGCCTGGTGGTGGCGGGCGGCGCGAGTGCCGCCACCGCGTGCGCATGCATGCTGCTGCTCAACGTGATACCGGCACCGGTGGGGCACGGGGTCGCCGCTCCCCGCGCCAACATCATTGCGACGCCCCCGTCCAGCGTCCCCGCCGTCAGCGCGCAGGAAGCGGCGGTTCGTCAGGCGTTCGACCAGGCCCGCGTGGCGCTCGCCGCGGCCGTCGGCCTGCGAGCCGTCCCGTCGAACCTGGACCCGCCGCTGGCCAAGGCGTCCGCCGACAAGGCCGCGGTGTTCGTCAACGGCTGCGTGCGCTCCTGGCGCGACGTCGGACAAAGCGAGTGCGCGACCGGCGACACCGCCTCGCCGACCACCGTCGCCCTGATCGGCGACTCGCACGCCGCCATGTGGAATCCCGCGTTCGAGCAGCTCGCCGAGCAACGGCACTGGCGGCTGGAGACGCTGGCCAAGGTGACCTGCCCGCTGCAGGACCTGCGCATCGTGAGCCCGTACCTGGGCCGCGAGTACACCGAATGCGAACAGTGGCGCACCCAGATCATGAGCCGGATGAGGGCCGAACACCCGCGCCTGATCGTGCTGGACATGAGCCGGCGCTACGGCGGGGACTTCGGCTTCGCCTCCTACGACCCGGCCTGGATCGACACCCTCGGGCGCACCGTGGCGCAGCTGCGCGACACCGGCGCGACCGTCCTGGTGCTCGGGCCCGCACCCGACCCGCATTCGTCGGCGCCGACCTGCCTGTCCGCCCACCTCGACGACGTAAACGCCTGCACGCCAACGAAGGCCGCGGCGGTGGACGGCGGCGGGATCGCCGCCGAGCAGGCGGTGACGGCCCGCAGCGGCGGCCACTACGCCGACCTGACCGACATGTTCTGCACCCCTGACCGCTGCCCGATCGTCGTCGGCAACACGCTGGTCTTCCGCGACGACAACCATGTGACAACCGAGTACGCGCAGTTGGTGGCACCGCTTATGGGTGCGCTCGCGGACCGTGCCCTGGCGAACGGGTGAACGGCAATGAACTTCTCATGGTCGACCGACGTCAGATCAGTGAAGGGTTTTTGGAGGTCTTAGGGTCATGTCTCCGCTGTTGCTGGTCTGCATCGCACTAGCCGCGCCCTTCGCCGGGATCGGATTCCTGCACGTGCAGGACCGCCTGGAGCGCTGGGACTACGAGCGGCACGCCGACGACTGATTCGCCCATAGCAAAGGACCATTCTCGGTAGATCCGCATGGTTGCGGCCGCGGTGTACGCGATTGTGCTGATGTTTTCCCCGCGCGGCGCCCGCATGCTGGCTAACATGATCAGGATTGATCCGCCGGCGGACATGCCGCTGCTGAATTGGAGCGAGCAGAGCGTGAGCGAGCTGCCCACTGGAACGGTGACGCTGCTGCTCGCCGACGTCGAAGGCTCGACGCGGCTGTGGGAAACCCAGTCCGACACCATGACGACCGCGCTCGAGCAGCTCAACCGGACGGTCAACGACCTGGTGGCCAGCTACGGCGGCGTGCGGCCGGTCGAACAGGGCGAGGGCGACAGTTTCGTGCTGGCGTTCGCGCGGGCCAGCGACGCGGTCGCCTGCGCGCTGCAGATTCAGCTAACGGTGCAGCCGCCGATCCGGATCCGCCTGGGGCTGCACACCGGTGAGATTCAGCTGCGCGACGCCGGTAACTACGCGGGAAGCACCATCAACCGGACCGCACGCCTGCGCGACCTCGCCCACGGCGGCCAGACTGTGCTGTCCGGCGCGACCGAACCGTTGGTGATCGACCGGTTGCCCGCCGATGCGTGGCTGACGGACCTGGGCGAGCACGCACTGCGGGATCTACCCCGACCGGAACGGGTCTTCCAACTCAGCCACCCCGGTTTGCGCAATGACTTCCCGCCGCTGCGCACAGCGAATGACGTTGTGGGAAACCGCCTTCCGAGCCAGTTGACCAGCTTCGTCGGCCGCGGCGCCCAAATCGACGACATCGCACAGATTTTGAAGGAAAACCGGTTGGTGACCCTGACCGGGGCGGGCGGCGTCGGCAAGACCCGGTTGGCGGTGCAGGTCGCCGACCAGATCGGCGCCGGGTTCTCCGGCGGGGCGTGGTTCATCGACCTTGCCCCGGTGACCAATCCGTTGGTGGTCCCCGTCACCGTGGCACGCACGTTGGGTCTTCCCGACCAGCCGGGCCGCTCCACGATGGAGACCCTGTCCCGCTACGTCGCCAACCGAAAGATGTTGCTGATTCTGGACAATTGCGAGCACCTGCTGGACGCCAGCGCGGCGCTGGTGGTGGCGTTGCTGGAGGCGGGACCCGAGGTCACCGTGCTGGCGACCAGCCGCGAGCCGATCGGCATCGTGGGCGAGCTGACCTGGCGGGTGCCGTCGCTGTCGGTGGAAGGTGAGGCCGTCGAACTGTTCGTCGATCGCGCCCGCCGTACCCGTCCGGATTTCGTTCTCACCGAGGCTAATTCGTCGGCGATTGCCGAGATCTGCCGTCGCCTCGACGGGATGCCGCTGGCGATAGAGCTCGCCGCGGCCCGGACCCGCACACTGTCGCTGAGCCAGATCGTCGACGGCTTGCATCACAACTTTCGCCTGCTCGCCGGAGGTGCGCGCACCGCGGTTCGCCGTCAGCAGACGCTGCGCGCGTCCATCGACTGGTCGCACGCCATGCTCACCGAACCGGAACGCGTCCTGTTCCGCCGGCTGGCGGTGTTCATGGGCGGTTTCGACCTGGACGCCGCGCACGCCGTGGGCGCCGACACCGACGCCGAGCACTTCCAGCTGATCGATCTGCTCGGGCTGCTCGTCGACAAGTCGCTGGTCGTGACCGACGAAATCGACGGCATCATGCGCTACCGCCTGCTGGAGACCGTCCGCCAGTACGGTCTGGAGAAACTTGCCGAGTCGGGCGAGGCCGAGGTGGTGCGGACCCGGCACCGCGACCACTACACCGCCACCGCGGTGACGCTGGAATCGCAGATTCGCGGCGACGGAACGCCATTGGTGCCGTGGGCCGAACTCGAAATGGACAACCTGCGGGCGGCACACGCGTGGAGTTGCGACGCGGGCGAATTCGGGCTCGCGCTGCAGGTCGTCTCGTCGCTGCAGCGAGTTTGGGTGACGCGCGGGCGATTTCGGGAGGGTGTGGCCGGGTTCGACGCGGTCTTCACCGACGAGCGTTATAGCGATGACGCTGTCGCCCCGGAGATCTGGGTACGCGCGGTGGCCGATGCCAACCTGCTGGCGGTCTGGCACTCCGTCCCGACCAGCCCGCAGCGGGCAGAGGAAGCGTTGGCCGCTGCCCGTCAACTGGGCGACCACGCACTGTTGGTGAGCATCCTACTGGCCTGCGCCGTACTGGCGATGAACGAAGCCGCGCTGGCGGAGCCGTATTTCGCCGAGGCGGCCGAGCTGGCCCGCGCCGCGGGTGACGACGCCGCGCTTTACCACGTGCGTTGCTATCAATGCTTCGTCGGCAACGTCAGCGGTGATCCCGTCGCTTCGCAGGCCGCCGGCGAGGAAGGGCGTGCCCTCGCGGACCAGTTGGGCGACAGCTTCATGTCGCGCTACGGCCGGGTGTTTCTCACCGGCGCGCTAGCGATGCAGGGCAAGTTCGCCCAGGCGCTACGGGTATCGCGTGCGCTGGTCGAAGAAGCCCGGGCCGCACAGGATCTCGCGATGGAAACATTCGGCCTCATGACGCTGGCACAGGCGCTGACGTTCACTGGCGATGCCGCCGCGGGCCGCGCCGCGGCGCAAGTAGCCTTGGACAACGGTGCTGCCATGGGCGGTTTCCATGAGGACACCGCGTACGTGGCGCTGGCCAACGCCGAGTTGGCAAGCGGCGACGTCGCGGCGGCCAGGGATGCGTGTGAGGCGGCCTGGCAGTCGACCTCTCCGCTCAAGGAGCTGTTTGTGCGCAGCCTGGCGCCCATGACCGATGCGGCCTTGGGCTGTGGTGACCTCGTGGCCGCTCGCCGCTGGGCCGACGATGCCGTCGCCGTGGTTCCGGGAAGTCATCGGGTGATGGTGCTGACCGCGCGGGCGGCAGTCGCGGTCGCGCAAGGCGAACCGCAGCAGGCCGAACGCGATCTGTACGAGGCTTTGGAAACCGCCGAACGCACCGGCGGCTACCTGCAGCTGCCCGGCGCCCTCGAACGCCTCGCCGCCCTGGCCGCCGACACCAGCCCGGAGCACGCCGCCCGGCTGTTCGGTGCGGCCGAGGGCATCCGCCGCCGCCATGGCGAGGTACGGTTCCAGGTGTTTCAGGCCGCCTACGACGACTCGGTGACACAAGCACGAGAAACACTGGGCGACAGCGCATTTGAATCGGCATGGTCCGAAGGCATGGCGCTATCCACCCAGGAGGCCATTAGCTACGCGCGGCGCGGCCGCGGTGCACGCGGACGCCCGGCCAGCGGATGGGAGTCCCTGACTCCCACCGAGCGCGACGTCATCCGGCTCGTCAGCCAAGGACTGCCCAACAAAGACGTCGCGGCGCGGCTGTTCATCTCCCCGCGCACCGTCCAGACCCATCTGACGCACGTGTACGCCAAACTCGCGGTGTCCTCGCGGGTTCAGCTGGCCCGGGAAGCCGCCCGCCACGCCTGAGTCAGGTCGACAGCTGGGTGCGAATCAGTGGAACGATCTTGTCCGCCATGTACTGGTGCCCCGCGTCGTTCGGATGCACGCCGTCCGCACCGATCAGGTCGGGCCGGCCGACGAACCAGTGTTCGGCGATCGGGTCGATGAAGGTTGCCCCCGCCGCCCCGGCCGCGCCGCCGAGAATGTCGCGGATCACAAACATCGAAGGCGGCACGTCGGCGGTCGGCCACGGCGGTCCGATCACCAGCAGCCGCGCCGCCGGCGCCAGCCGGCGCGCCAGATCCAAAGCGGCGTGGGTTTTTTCGGTCAGATACCCGGGATCGACCCCTTGGTCGTTGCGGGACCCGAAGAACACCACCAGCGCGTCGTCGGGCTGCACCGCCTTGGGCGTCAGATCCTCGAAGATGCTGCCGTGGTCGCCGGGGGTGCCATAACCGGCCCTGCCTTCCGCCGCCACGCTGCCCGAGATCCGCGAACCGCGTGACCCGAGCACCTGGAAGGCGCGCGACGTCCAGGATCTGGAACCCAGACCGCCCTCATCGGTTCCGGTGGTATACGAGTCCCCCACCACCGCCACATGATTCAGCCGGAAGTCGAGCGTCAGTGTCTCGTAGGTGCGCACCTGCACCGGGTATGCGATGCCTACGCCCGCCAGAAAACTCAACCCAATGAGAAAGGTGGCCAGACGACTCACTCTCACCTCCACTGTCAACGGCATCGTCGGGTGCCGCCGCGTCCTCATCAAGTATTCCCCGTGAGTCGCGGCCGGCCGCTGAGGCGGCCATCACACCGCGCGGGCCGAAACCGCTTCCAGCGGACGGTCGATCGGATGCAGCTTACTGTTTGGCTCGCCGGGATCGCTTCTCGCGTTGACGACCCTGACATCGACCATCTTGCGCATCCAGCGGCGGGCGGGCTCTTCGACGCCGTGATACAGCAGCACCGAGGCGCCCAGGGCGATCGCGAGCAGGCCGATGATGTTCCACTTCCACGGGTTATCCAAAGTCGGCAGCTCGAATTGCTCCACGGCCCATCCCCAGGAGGTGTGCACCAGCTCGTGCACCATGTACAGGCAGAACGAGATCTTGCCGCCGTACACCATCACTCGGGTCGACAGCACCCGCGGCAGGCTGCCCAGCCCCACGGCCAGCGAAATCACCAGCGGAACGAACAACACGTCGACGACGCCACCGCTGTCGTTCTCCACGACTCCCGATATCGGGTGCGCGCCAAACCAATACAGCACGCCCACCATGGCGGCCAGCAGCAGCAGGGACACGTATCCGGCGACGCGGCGGCCGCGATGGGTCAGGCGCAGCCTGCGCACCGCGGCGCAGGCCAGCGCGCCGGCGGTGAACTGGGTGACGATTCGGGGCAGCCAGCTCCACGGGGTGTAGAAGTGGCCACTGGCGAGCAACATCAGCACCGGCGGCAGCGACGCCGCGAAGGCCAGGACCATCAAGCTGCGCGCCCTGGTCGCCTGTTTCATCCGCAACAGGACCAGCACCATGACGGCGAAGAGCACGTAAGCCAGCCATTCCGCGCTGATCGACCAGGCCGGCCCATCCCAACTCGAGTCGTCGAAGAACGGCACAAACCACAACTGCACCAACAGGATTTGGCGCACGTAGCTGATCGCCGTGAGCGACGCCGCGTCCGGCGACGGCACATGACCGACGTGCAGGGTGAAGATCACCCACAGGGCGGCCAGATGCAGGGTGACCAGATACACCGGCCATACCCGGGCCAGCCGCAGCCACAGGAAATGCAGGGTCGCGCGGGTCGACCAGGACCGGCCCATGCGGTCGAGATAGTTGTAGGTCAGCACGAACCCGCTGAGGATGAAGAACAGGTCGACACCCTGGGCGCCGCAGTTGAGCACCGGGGCAAGGGCGTCGCGGAAATCGGACGAGACGTCGCCGAGCATCGGCCGGAAGTGGAACAGCACCACCCAGAGCGCGGCGACAATGCGGAGCCCCGTCAGGGCCGTGATCTCGCCCCTGATCTCTCCGCCCCGCACGCTGCTCTTCCCGTCCGAATCGTGGCCGTTCCGTTTCGCGCTACTTCGGCCGAGCGGGAAATCTCGCCTTTTCACAAGCCCCCCGACTAGAACCGGCAGCCTTGGCAGCCTAGCAGCGCAATCGTCGGCACGGGTGGACGGTTGTGGTGTGGCAAACCGGGTTCCGGGGTAATCCATGGGCCCGATGACCCGCTGGGCGTTTGCTCAGCCCTCGGTCGCAATGGGGCCGCATTCGCTTCTTAGCAAAGCGTTAGACACGGCTTCCGATCCCCTTAGGCTTGCGGCCTAACGTTTGAATCACACTTTGGTGAGCGTGGCGGCGCCCTCCGAAGACCGCGCGAGCGCCACGGAGAGTGAGGGGTCTGCATGACGATCGCAGGCAACCAGACCGGCCACGACAACTGCGTATTTGACTGCGACGGCGCACAAGTCCGGGCGCACTACCGCCACCTGGCGACCGTGGTGCACATTCGCGGCGAAATCGACGACGAAAATGTCGACCGCCTCAGTGACCACATCGCGCGGTTCACGCTGGGAGAAAACCCCGTGGTGCTCGACGTGGCGGACGTCAGTGAATTTGCTGAGGCCGGCATCTCGCTGCTGTACGCGTTTGACGCCGATTGTCGCGCCGCCGGGGTGGACTGGACCCTCGTCGCCAGCTCAGCGGTGACCCAGGCGCTAGATGACACCGGTCATGACGCCAGCTTCCCGATCATGCGCTCGGTTCACGAGGCGCTGCAGGATCGGGCCGACGCCATCGTGCTGCGCCGCCGGATGGCGTTGCCGCTGGTCAGGAAGACGCCTTAGCGCGCGAGCGCAACCGGCGCAGCCTGGCACCTCCGACGACCGCCAGCACCCCGGCTGTGGTCAACAGCACCAGCGTGAGCAGCAGCAGCTGCGGGTCATAGATCACCGACGTGGTGGAGGGTTGACCGTCCGCGATCGGCGCCACCGACACGGTGTGATGCGAGTGCCACCAGGACAACCCCGAGCAGACGAACGCGGCGCCGGCCAGGCCGAGCTCGAGGATCGCGCGATAGCGGGAGTTCATTGCGCCGCCCCGGTGTCGTCGTCCCACTCCCGGTCGACGGCATCGGAGCGGGTCGGCTCCACCCGCTCCTGCACCAGTGGGGTCAGCGCGGCCCGCAGCTGACGATGCCGACGCGCCCAGGCCTGGGCGGTGCGGTCATTGGTGAGCTTGAGGCCGATGCCGACGCGTCCGCGCGGCACCCCGACCAGTTCGCCCAGGGCCCGGGCCGACTGCCAGCGCGCCAGGTCCTTCCCGGAGGCCTCGTGATTTTCGGGCTCGGGATACACCTTGACGATCTCGCGCACCAGAATCGTTTCGGTGCCCTGGCGCAGCGCGTCCTCGGTGAGCTCGACCGAGACGTGGATCCGGGCGGCCTTCACCTGTATCCCCAGGAACGCCGACACGAGCACCAGGAAGATCGCGGGGACCACCAGCGACACCGGGGCACCGCTCCAGATTTCGATCAGGATCATCGCCACCGCCGCGAGCGGGCCGCACGCCAACCACCACCAGCTCGCACCGGGTTCGTAGAACAACGGCTTGGGTGCGGTGTCGCCGCCGGTCGTCATCGCAAGCCCCATCTCACGAAAGCCACCCTGCCGCATCGGCGGCCCAATAGGTGAGAACGATATCGGCCCCGGCGCGCCGGATGCTGGTCAGCGACTCCAGCGCCGCGGCGCGCTCGTCGATCCAATTGTTCGCGGCGGCAGCGCAGATCATCGCGTACTCCCCCGACACCTGATAGGCGGCGACGGGAACGGGCGAGACATCCGCCGCGGCCGCGACCACGTCGAGATAACTCATCGCCGGTTTGATCATCACGATGTCGGCACCCTCGTCGAGATCGAGCGCGATCTCGCGCAGCGCCTCGCGGGCGTTGCCCGCCTCCTGCTGATAGGTGCGCCGGTCGCCGGACAGACTCGAGCTGACCGCCTCACGAAACGGGCCGTAGAACACCGAGGCGAATTTGGCGGCGTAGGCCAGGATCGCCACGTCGGTGAAGCCCGCGGCGTCCAACCCGTCGCGGATCGCGCCCACCTGTCCATCCATCATGCCGCTCGGCCCCACCACCTGAGCGCCCGATTCGGCTTGCGCCACAGCGAGTTCCACGTACCGGGCCACGGTGGCGTCGTTGTCGACCCGGCCCCGGCCGTCCAGGACGCCGCAGTGGCCGTGGTCGGTGAACTCATCCAAACAGGTGTCGGCCATCAGCACGGTGGCCTCGCCGAGGTCCTTGGCCAGGTCTCGCAGCGCAACGTTGAGGATCCCGTCGGCGTCGGTCCCGGCCGAACCGATCGAATCCTTGTCCGCGTCACGGGGCACGCCGAACAGCATCAACCCGCCCACCCCGGCGGCGACCGCGCTGGCGGCCGCGCTGCGCAACGAATCACGGGTGTGCTGCACCACGCCCGGCATGGACGTGATCGGCCGGGGTTCGTCGATGCCGTCGGCGACGAACATCGGCAGCACCAAATGCCTTGGCTCCAAGGAGGTTTGCGCCACCAGACGGCGCAAAGCCGGGGTGGTGCGAAGCCGACGCGGGCGCTGCCGCGGGTAGGCACTCATGCTCGTTGAGTGGCGACCCGCTGCGCGCGCTCCAGCGCGCTTGCGATCGCCACTAGCGCCTGCGGCTCTTTTTGCGCGGCGGCGGCAGCGCACCCTCGGCGCGCAACCGCGCGGCGTGTTCGGCCAGCGCGTCGACCAGCGGACCAACCGCGGCGGTCTCGGGCTGGACATCCACCCGCAGACCGAATTCGGCTGCGGTCTCTGCGGTTTTGGGACCGATGCAGGCGATGATCGTCCGGGCGTGCGGCTTGCCGGCGATGCCGACCAGGTTGCGCACCGTGGAGCTGGACGTGAAGCACACGGCGTCGAAGCCACCGGTCTTGATCATCTCTCGCGTCTCCGCCGGTGGCGGGGCGGCCCGCACCGTCCGGTAGGCGGTGACATCCTCGATCTCCCAACCACGTTCGCGCAGACCCTCGGCCAGCGTCTCGGTGGCGATGTCCGCACGCGGCAGCAGGACCCGGTTGACCGGGTCGAAAATGCTGTCGTAGGGCGGGAAGTCGTCGAGCAGGCCCAGCGAGGACTGCTCACCGGCCGGCACCAGCTCCGGGCTGATCCCGAACGCGCGCACCCGGTCGGCGGTCGATTCGCCCACACACGCGATCTTCACTCCGGAGAACGCGCGCGCGTCCAGACCGAACTCGCCGAACTTCTCCCACACCGCGCGCACCGCGTTGGTGGAGGTGAACACCACCCACTGGAAGCGGCCGTCGACCAATCCCTTGACGGCCCTCTCCATCTGAGCGGGGCTGCGCGGCGGCTCGACGGCAATGGTCGGCACCTCGATGGGCAGCGCGCCGTAGGACGTCAGGCGTTCGCTCATCTCGCCGGCCTGGTCCTTGGTGCGCGGCACCAGCACGGTCCAGCCGTACAGCGCGCGGCTCTCCCACCAGTTCAGCTTCGCCCGGCTGGCCACCGTCTTGCCGATGGTCACCACCAGCGGTCCGGTCAGCGGACCGGCGGGGTCGGTGCCGCCCAGCACCGCCGAGTCGGTCAGGCCGTGCAGCGTGGTCTCGATCGAACGCTGCTGGCAGGTGGTGCCGTGTGCGGTCACCACGCACGGGGTGTTCTCGGCGAGCTCGTGCTCGATCAGGGTGCGTGCCGCGTCGGCCAGATGCGACGACGTTGCCTGCAGGATCAGCGGACCGGGCGCGGCGGCCAGCGCCTCCCAATCCACTTGTGGGTCGCGCACGTCGGCCACGGTGTGCGACGAGCCCAGCGGCAGCCCCGCATACGTCGGCACGGCATCGCTGGGGGCCAGCCCCGGCACGATCTCGATGTGCAGGTGGCTGCGCGCGACGGCGTTCACCTCGGTGATGACCGCGTCGACCGTCAGCGGGTCGCCGGCCACCAGGCGCACCACGTCCACCCCCGTGCGGGCCTCGGTGGTCAGCGTCTTGGCCACCTCGGCGGGATCACCCAGGGCCGGGCGAATGTCGGGACCACCGGAGATCACCGCCGGCTGCGTCTTGGTCGGCTCGGATCCGCCGTCGCCGGTGGAGGCGGCCGGCTCCGCCGGAGCCGGGCCGGAAACCGGCGGCAGGTCTTTGCCGATCAGGGCCAGCACCGGCTCAGGCACGTCGGGGTCGGTGAACACCAGGGCGGCGTTCGCCAGCACCGTGGCGGCCCGGGTCGT
>NZ_LZLU01000143.1:0-28184 GCF_001673415.1 Mycobacterium sp. 1165196.3
GGTATGGCCGGGCGCCCGATTCGGTATTGGACGGTATCCGGAGCATTGTGGAAACGTCAGTGCTGCAAACCATTTCGAGGGGTGATGAGCAGTGCTGCGCGAGGACGTCACGATCGATGCCGAGGGAGCAATTCTCCACGCGTGGTGGTATCACGGGCGGCGAGAGCGCCGAGCGGGGAGGGCGAGTTCCTGTGTGGTCATGGCGCACGGATGGACGTCAACGAAGAAGATGCACCTCGACAAGTTTGCCGAGGTGTTCGCGGCGGCGGGACTTTGCGTGCTGGTCTTCGACCATCGGGGCTGGGGCGAGTCGGGGACAGCGCCCGGCAAGCCACGCCACGAAGTCGACCCATGGGAGCAGATCCGCGACTACCAGCATGCAATCACCTACGCGCAGAACCGATCCGGGGTCGACCCCGATCGTATCGGCGTCTGGGGAACGAGCTTCTCGGCGGCGCACGCGTTCGTTGTCGCCGCGATCGACCGGCGAGTGCAGGCCGTTTGCGGCCAGGCGCCGTTCATCAGCGGCCGGTCGACCTATGCCAACCTTGCCCGGGTGAACAATCAGGTGGTCGGCCCCCAGCGGTTCACCGCGGACCGGCGAGCCCGCGCTCGCGGCGCCCCACCGGAAATGGTGCCAGTCGTCGGGGCGGAGCCAACCACGCTGGTGGGCCTGCCCACTTCGGACGCCTACGCGTTCTTCACCGAGGCGCGCGCGGCGCTGGATCCGCAATGGCCCAATGAGGTCTCGTTGCGAAGCGTGGACAACTTCTACGGGTACGAACCGGCGCGCTACCTGCCCGACATCACACCAACGCCGTTGCTCATGATCGTCGGTCGCGAGGACAACTTGACCGGTGGGAGCCTGGCGGCGGCCGCGTACCAGACCGCGGCCGAACCAAAGAAGATCGTTTTCGTGCCCGGCGGCCACTTCGCGGCGTACACGGGCGACGGGTTCGCGCTGGCGGCCGGGGCGGCCCGGGACTGGTTCGCGACGCACCTCGGCTAGGAGAGCACGCGTCAAACGACCCAAGGTCGCTAAGCCCGCGTGCCGCCGCCGGTCATATGCGTCGTTTGCCGGGTGAAATGAGCCTGTCCGCGGTCTTATTCGCGGCGTCGAGCACCTCGGCCTGCCTGGCGGGATCAGACATGGCGCGCGAGATCGACACCGCCCCCACCATCAGCGCGACCAGGCTCCACGCCCGGCGTTCCGGGTCCGCGCCGTCAAATAGCTCCGCCATCCGCCCCGCCAGCGCGTTGATCTTGTGTTCGTACGCGTCCCGAGTGGACACTCCCGCCCGCGCCACATCGGCGCTGAGGGTCGGCATCACGCATCCGTCGTCCGGATTTTCCACGTGGTAGGCGCTGAGGTATTCCGCGACAAACGCTTTCAGCTTCGCCCTGCGTTCGGCCCTCGTGCCCGATTTCGTGTCGGAAACGAAAGGTTCACCGACGGCGGCCTCGACAATCGCCTCAAGCATCGCTTCCTTGTTGGCGAAGTTTGAATAGAAGGCCCCCGAGGTCACGTCCGCCGCCGCGGCCAGCCCGTCCACCCCGATCCCGTTGAAACCCGCGACCTTCATCGAGCGCGTGCCCGCACGGAGTAACGCGGCGCGCGCCTTAGCCTTCTGATCTGCCGGATATCTCATGAAGTGAACCCTTGTAGCATAACTATCGATATCTTACGTTCGCGAGGTCGGATCGATCGTCTGTCCGGCACAGGCCAGCGCGGCTGTAATGAAGTCGTCGCGCGCCGCATCAGTGATCGTGGCGTCCCACGCCAGCACCACCCGGCTGGGAGCGAGGCCGTCGGCCGGCACTACCCGCAAGTCTGGCCGCCGGTACGACACGGCCGTCGACCGAGGCAGAACTGCGAAACCTGCGCCGGCAGCGACTAATTCAAGCTTCTGCTCGACCCCGCTGACCGACGACTGCACTGCCGCGCGGCGCAACTCCGGGCTGGCGATGGCGTACCACTCGGGCACCGATGCGGGGTTCTGCAGCAACCGTCGCGGCGCCAAATCGTCCAGCGATACCGACGGCCGCTCGGCCAAAGGATCACCGGCGGGCAGCACTACGTCGCGCGGCTCCTCAAGGAGCGGCGCTGTCGCCAGGCCGGACAGGTCGAATGGCGAGCGAGCGTAGACGACCTGCACGTCGCCGCGGCGGATCACTTCGGCCTGCTCGTTCCAGGTCACCGGCACGATCACCGTGCGGCGAGCCGGGTCGCCCGCCTCGAACGCCCGGGCGGCAGCGGTCGCCAACAGCCCGGGTAGTACCCCGACCGTGACCACTACGGCGGGGGCTTCGGCCTGCGCTAGCCGCTGCTGCAGCGCCTGCACTTCCGTGAGCAAGAAACGGCCGTCGTCGAGTAGCCGCAAACCGGCAGCGGTCAGCGTCGTCCCGCGGGTGCCCCGATTGAGCAGCTTGATTCCCAGCTCGTGCTCGAGCGCGCGAATTTGACGGGACAGCACCGGTTGGGCGATGTGCAGGCGTGCCGCGGCCCGGCCAAAGTTGAGTTCCTCCGCCACCGCGACGAAGTAACGCAGCTTGCGCATATCCAGATCCACTGGAGCCATACCCAGAGGGTATCGCCCCCGGACGAGAAGGGTGTTGGACGAGTAGGAGCCCCCTCCTTGACCCTGAATACATGAGTCTGCACAACCAACGCGTCCTGATCATCGGGGGGACATCGGGCATCGGCCTGGCCGTGGCTGCGGCAGCCGCCGAGCGCGGCGCCACCCCCATCGTCGCCTCGCGCCGGACGCCTAGTGTTGAGCGCGCGCTGGGCTCGCTGCCCGCCGGCGCGGTCGGCGCCACCGTTGACCTCGCGGACCCCACGTCCATCGAGCGACTGGCCGAACGGGTCGGCCCGGTCAACCACCTTGTCTACACCGCGGGCGAGCCGCTGGAGATGGTGCCGCTGGCCGGGCTGACACCTGACGTTATCGCCGGCTTCTACCAAACCCGCTTCATCGGGGCGTGCAGCGCGGCCCGGGTGCTCGGGCCGCTCCTGCCCGCGGGTGGTTCGATCACGCTGACCAGCGGATCGGCCGCCGAGCAGCCGGAATTCGGCGCGTTGCCGGTAAGTCTGTGCGGCGCAATGAATGCGCTGACCGCCGCTCTGGCGGTCGAGCTGGCGCCGGTGCGGGTGAATGCTGTCGCCCCAGGTGTAGTGCGCTCGCCGCTGTGGGACAACATGGGCAGGGAGGATCGCGACGCGATGTTCGCTGCCGCAGCAGAACGGATCCCGCTGACCAGGATCGCCGAGGCCGACGAGGTGGCACGGGCCTACCTGTACTGCATCGAGCAGACATACTCCACAGGAGCGGTCGTCAAGGTCGACGGCGGCAGCGTCCTCGTCTAGTCGTTAGGTTGCCGGTCCGAAGGGAACACGTGGGGGCTGTAAATGCGGGCGTGCCGGCAGCCGGAGTTGGTTGGGGGTCTCCACAGCTTCGGCCACTAATTTCGTGTGCAGCTCCGATGCCAGCGAGTTCAGCGCGGTTGCCAGTGCAGGTTTGACGGGATCATCGTCGATGCCGGCGATCAACTCGCCATCGATCTTGTTGATGTCGGGGCGTAGCCGCAGCAGTTGGGTGAAGCTGGCATATCCGGCACCGGCATCATCGGCTGCCACGGATATGCCGCGATCACGCAGATGCGTCAGACCTGCGTGTCGGGTGCGGTGTGAGGGTCATTGATGCCTCTCCAGTCGCGGGTCGTCAGACGAGGTCTCGGCGAATCGCGCGTTGTCGGTGTATCCGCGTTCGGGCAGCCGCGGTTTCGACAGGGAGCACTCTCAGGATGTGTGCACCGATTGCGTGCCCGAGTCACTGCCCGATCTCGCTTCCCGCCTAATCACTTGCCACAGGCTTGGAGTGTTCTCAGTGGTCGACACGATCACGGTGCGACGGACCGCAGCCGCGTCCGCGGCCACGGCCACCAGATAGTCGGCCAAATCGACGCGCGCAGTGAACGCACCGACGGGATCAACCTCTCCGCATAGGTACCGGGTGCGCTCGGGAAGATCGAACAGCCCCGATGGGCGAACAACCGTCCAATCGAGGCCGCTGGCACGCACGATCTTCTCCATGCGCCGGATGTCGTCATATACAGTCTTGCCGATCGTGCGAGTCAGGACCGGCTCGATCAGCCGGAGCGACAACGGAACTCGCGACCGACGCACAGGAAATGCAGCTGTCGAGCTGACCACCACAAGGCGCCGGGTGCGCGCGCTGCGCATGGCGGTCACGATGTTTCCGGTTCCGAGCGAGTACGTGTCCACTGCGCCCCGAGTGAACGTGACACCCAGCGTTGACACCACCGTATCGACACCCTCGACGAGCGGCCGGACCGCCGCGGCATCCCGCACATCAGCCCCGGCGACGGTAAGCGTCGGCCCTGCCAGCGGGAACTCACCTGGCCTTCGGGTCACCGCGACCACATCATGGCCGGCGCGGAGGGCGATCGCAGTCGCCAGCCGGCCGGTTTGGCCATTGGCTCCAAAGATGACCAGCTTCATGACTTCTCCCCTACTATGCACTGTTAGTGATTATCACTATAGATGATGATCATGTGCGTTGCTAGACTCCGGTTCATGGCAAGGGTCGCGAAAGGCATCGCCAGCCTCGATGAACGCATCCCATTTCTGTTGTCGCAGTTGGGCTCCTACGTGGCGGCCGAGTTTCAGCGCCTGATCGCAGACAGCGGCGTGCAACCGCGCACCTATGCGGTGCTGGCTGCGCTGGCGGCGCGCAATGGCCAGTCGCAACGCGAGTTGGCGGCGCAGCTGAGCATTCACCGCAATGTAATGGTCAACATTATTGACGCGCTGGAAGCCGATGGCCTGGTGCAACGCAGGCCGCATCCCGCTGATCGGCGGGCGTTCGCGATCACCCTGACCGAGCGGGGCCACCGACTTCTGCTCAAGCTGGATGGGTCCGCCCGCGCGCTCGAAGATGCGGTCACCGCTGACCTTTCGGCACGCGAACGCGACACCCTGCGCAGCCTGTTGCAGCAAGTCGCCGGTAGCGCCGGACTGATATCGGGTGTGCACCCTGGATTGTCTGACGATCTCGCAACCTGCTGATCCGGTGGTCACCAGGTGGGCGCGTGAGCGTCAACGCACCCGTGTCAGGCTGCCGCGGTGTCGGCCGCCAACGCGAGAAGCGGGATGAGCACCACGGCGAACCCGAGAACAGCGATCGCGGTCACCCGGCGGTCCCCGACCAGTTTGTAGAGCAGGTATGGTCCCGCGATCCAGTACAGCTGAGCGGTGATCAGTCCGGGGAAGTAGGCGCCGAGCATGATGCTCCACCACGTGTGCGCGATGGCGTTGCCTATCGCGCCGTAGAAGATGAAAAAAATGGCGGGAACGATTGCGAAGCGCAGCCGAGTGGTCAACGCGATCACGCAGGCGACGATCATGACCGCGTAGGCGCTCATGTTGACCGAGACGAAGGCGTCATTCGAGTAGGGAGCCCCACCGTAGAGCTCGGCGAAGTGGGTTCGAAAGCCGGTGACGAATTCTTCGGTGAAGTGCACGAATTGCACAGCCAGGACGCAGCAGAAGGCGGGTAGGAATCTGTTGACCGTGGGCAGCGGCAGCCGACTTCGATAGCACCATACAAACAGCAACCAGGTGGCGACGACCCCCGGGATGAAGGTGACTTTCAGGCTGGCCCCATGGCTGGCAAGCCAGAACCCGACGCCCATCGTCACAGCGATCAGCGTGCCGGGCACGAGGTCCCGCTTCGCGATGGCGCGGTCGCCAGGCGCGCCGGCAACGCGCGCATCCAACTTGTCGACGAGCGGCTGAAATGACATGCTGGCTCCTAAAACGAATATTCGTTCTTTATAGTGAAACGAGCGTTCGCTGTCAAGGTAGAATCCGTGGTGATATGCCGAAAGTGACCGATGAGCACGTCGCGGCAAGGCGCCGCCAGATCTTGTCAGCGGCGCTTGCTTGCTTCGCGCGCGATGGGTTCCACCGCACTACGATGCAGGAGATCTTCAAAGAATCCGACCTCAGTCCGGGTGCGGTATACAGCTATTTCGAAGGCAAGGACGACCTCGTACGCGCCATCATCGCCGAGACGATGGGGTTCCTCACTCAAGCGGCGACGGTGATCACCGAAGCCCTGCCTGGTGGCCGTCTACGCCGGCCCGGCGAAGCGTTGGCAGAATTGATAGAGCAAAACCGCAACGTCGAACTGGGCACCGTCGAACAGCGCGCCCGTATCTTCCCCCACCTGATCGGGGAACAACAGCGCGACCCGGAACTCAACGCCGCCGCCCGCGCTGGGCTTTCGCGCCTACGCGACGGCTTTGCGACACTCGCGCAGGCCGCGCAAGAGCGCGGCGAACTCGCCGCGGCGATCGACCCCGATCAGTTCGGGCGGCTGGCTATGTCTCTGCTGCAGGGTGCCTTGATCCAGATCAGCGTGTACGGCGACGATATGGACCTCGACGCCTATGTCCGCACGGCCGTCGCTCTGCTTGACACGCCGCACGAGTCCGCTACCCGCCAAAGTTGACGCTGGGCATTCCGGATGCCGTGGCGTAATGGCCCGCGGGACTTGGGATTCGAGCTCGCGCGTAGGCTTTGTCCTTGCTGTAGTTCATGTCGCACGAGCGTTGCTTGTGCCGGCCGCGGCGGGGCGCGGCGTCCGTGCCGGTCCGTTGATCTACGGAACGTCGGGCACTGGCTCGCGCTTGGCGGCAACGGGAACCACGTTCGCGGCTGACACCTCCGAACGCACGTGGGGCAGTGTTGCGCTGAATAATGCGGCCGCCACGGCCAAGCCCGCGGCCAGCCACCATCCCAGGTCGAAGTCACTGACCGAGCCGACCGGTCCGAGCGCGGTAACCAGAACGGCGACGCCGAGCGCAGAGGCGACCTGTCTTCCGGAGTTGACGAGCGCCGAGCCCGTCGCGGCCCGAGCCGGTGGCAGCGCCGTGGCGCCCGCGGCCATCAAGGTGCTCAAGGTGAGACCGACGGCCACTCCACTGAGCAACATGCTCGGAAGCAGGTCGACGAGGTAGTCGGGTCTGGCAGTGGCGAGCAGGATGCGCCACAGAAACGCCCCGGCGAAGAGCGCATTGCCCACGGCGGCTACCGGCCCCGGTCCAATGCGATGGACGAGCGGGTTGGATGCCAAAGTGACCAACGGCACCACCATGGGTGCCGGCGCCATCGCTAATCCGGTCTGCAATACGCCGAAGTGCCATATGTTCTGACACCACAACGCATTTGACAGCAGCATGATTGCGAACGCTGCACTGAAGCAAAAGAAGGCGACGTTGGCCGTCGCGAAATTGCGGATGCGCAGGAGCGGCAACTCGAGCAGCGGCCGAGGGTGCCGCGCCGAACGCCACAGGAACAGCGCAGTGCCCAGCACGGCGGTCACGGCCAGGGCGATGGTGCCTGGCCCAGCCCAGCCCCATGTCGGCGCTTGAATCAACGCCCCGGTCAGCGCGGCCAACGCGACGATCAGCAGTGCACTGCCCGCGATGTCGGGCAACCGTTCACCAGAACCCGCAGGTTCCGCCGGCAAGACCCTGCGGCCAACGGCCCACGCTGCCAGTCCGACTGGCAGGTTGACCACGAACACCCACCGCCAGTCGAACGTGACCAGTAGCCCGCCCAGCACTGGGCCGCAGATGGCCGCCAATGAGCCGACTGCTGCCCATCCGCGCGCCACGGTGGTGCGTCGATGCGGCTCCACTGAGGACATCAGCAGCGCGAGCGACGTCGGAATCTGCGCGGCCGCGCCGGCGGCTTGCACGATGCGCGCGGCGACGAGGACCACAAGATTAGGGGCAAGAGCGCAGCCCAGGGAGGCGATGGTGAACATTGCGATGCCGCACAGAAAGACCCGCCGGTGGCCCATGCGGTCACCCAGCCGCCCGGCGGGGACGAGCAGCGCCGCTAGGCCTATGGCGTACGCGTTGAGCACCCACGACGTTGCCGAGAGGGATTGGCCGAAGCCGCGAGCCATGCCCACCAGCGCGACATTGACGATCCACAGGTCGAGGTTGGACATGAAAATCGCTGCGACGATAACAGCCGCTTCCGCCCACCGGATATAGCGGTTTGATTTCCCAACCATCATGGTCAGAACGCTAGCGGGCGACCCGTTCGGTATGCAAACCTAAGAAGATGACGAACGGCGCACGCGAGGGACCGTTGCTCACCCCTGCGGTCCGCGGAACACCGTGTTCCATCGCCGCCGCGCTAGAGATCATCGGCGACCGGTGGTCATTGCTCATCCTGCGAGAGGTCAACCTAGGGCACCACCGCTTCAGCGACATGGTCCGCAACACCGGCGCGTCCCGGGACCGCCTGGCGGCTCGTTTGAAGGCGCTTGTCGCCGCGGGCGTGCTGGAGCGCATCGAGTATCAGCAGTCACCGTCCTTGTCGGCGTACCACCTCACTGACGCCGGTCGCGAGCTGTCGCCGGTGCTGCACGTGTTGCGGCAGTGGGGCGATCGGTGGGCAGTCGCACGGCCGCCGGTCACTGTCCGCCACCGCGACCACGAGTTGCGGCTCGGCGGCACCTGTGACGTCTGCGGTGAGCCGGTCCACGAAGATGATGTCACCCGCGTTCGTCTCGGCGAAGACGCCTGAGGTCGCGCCACCCGCGTCCCGCGTAGGCGCTCGACGTCCACGCCGTCGCCACTGCCCGACACTCCGGCTGATGCCTAGGCGTTGGAGCCCCTCGATTTGGCGGCGGCACCCACGTGACGCCGGCAACCCCGGCCACGATAATCGCCACGGCGGTGCCCGCCGACGCAACGGAATGAAGATCCCAAAGCCCGGCACTTTTCCTAGATCGCAGGCCACGGTGCCACTTGAAGTGGCATCGACGAGTCCTGGTGCAAACCTGTTGAGCTTGCCCTAGGGAGGTCAAACCGAGACCGCGTTGGGCACCATTTCGATCCACCAGGAAGACGGCCACCAGGAAGACGTGCGTGACGAGCGCACCGAGCTGGTAACCGCTGCGCAGCGAAACGGGCGCCGGAAGAACTTTTCGGCTACCGAGTACGGGGCGCCGCTGCGGCCCATGTGCCGGGTGGCCTCGGCGTCGACAACGCCATGATTGGGTCGATCTTCGGCTCGATGCAGATCAAAGTTCTCGACGCCGCATCTGGAGCACCCAAACCCGCTCGCGCCAGCGGTCTTTGACTACATCGAGCCCTTCTACAATGCCAGCCGCCGGCACAGCGCCTTGGGCTGCGCCGCGACACAAGCTTTGTGAACTTATCCGCGCGGGTCCGCGGTCTCGCCGTCCTTTTCGTAAATCGGGCGCATGATGCCGCACGAATTGGGCGCCACCCTCGATCGACATACGGCCCAGGCACAGTGTCTTCCAATACCTTGAACGGCGCGCCGCACGGCTTGGTGACGCCCTACCACACCGCCCAGGACTGGGAGACCACCGTGTGGGGTATCGCTGATCGCTGGTGACGCCTTCAGCATTGCGCACCGACTCTTACGAGATGAGTATCGTGGGTAGCCGGCACTTCGATTTCGAGGGCAAGTATTCGTTTGAGTGCCGAAATCAGTTCGCCGACGCAGTCCTCGCCCGCTGGACCATCGTATCGCCACGCGATGTGCCCATCGGGCCGCACTAGTACAGGCGCGGTGTACAAATCCCGATACTTCTTGTCGCAGGGGACGTATCCCCCGTTTCCGATCTGAATAAGTGAGATCGGGATACCCAGTACCCGGGTAGTGCGCACAACGGCAGCGGTCCACAATTCGGGCTGGCTCGAGACGGCGAGCGTAAAGTTTGGTCCCCATAAATCGGACGTGGAGACTTTCCGGCCCTGGGGATCGCGAAGCCATGCGTGGGGTGCGCGTGCGCCCGGGATGATGCTTTCAACATAAGTGCCCAGCGAACCAGGCGGCGGCGGCTGTCGGTCGCGTCGGATTATCGCCGAGGACGTATAGAAAGTCCCGAGTTGAAACCCGGTGTGCAAGACGGCATTGACGCCGTGAGTTGCGCCATGTTCGGTGAGAAAGGCCAAGGCCTCGTTCGTGAGGCGCCCTCCCCCGAGTGCTTCATGCTCCCCGAGCATGACCGACGCGGACAAGGCCTGATAGTTCATTGCGTTATAGGTGGCGAGTTTGACTACCTGCAGGGCTTTGGACTTTCGTTCCACCTCATAAGTGTCTAGGAGGGAGTCGCTCGCATGGCCCTGCAGGACCAGGGCCAGTTTCCACGCAAGATTGTTGGCGTCCTGGACACCGGTGTTCTGGCCGAATCCGCCCCACGGCGAATGCCAGTGCGCGGCATCGCCCGCGAAAAAGATGTTCCCTTCACGCCAGGATCGCAGCAGCCCCGTCGAGTAGTCGAATCGCATCACCTTCTTGACCTCTATCGGGCACGAGGGATCACCAATCGCGCCCCTGATCCGCGCCACCACAGTTGATTCGGCCGGAGGGTCCTCTTCATCGTGTTTGAAGCTGTATCGCCAGAGTCCGGTTGTCGGGTCTTGACTACCGAACCAACCCGCATACCGTGGGTGAAGGACGAAGGAGTGGAAGAAACCGTCTTGTCCAAGAGTATCTTCGAGCGGAGCGACGAACTCGACGAGTATTTGGTTTTCGAACGCTGGACCGTGACACTGACCTCGACCGATCCGGTTACGAATGAAGCTATGTGCCCCGTCGCAGGCCACAAGGTATCGGCTTCGGATTACTTGAGTCTCGCCGGTATCGACGTTTTCGATGCGGGTGGTAATGCAGGTGGGGCCAGACGTCGTTACGTCAACGACACGGCAGTGAAAGCGGATGTCGACCGAGCTCCATTGCCGGGCTTGTTGGAGCAGGGCGGACTCGTAGTCGGATGCGGCCACCTTGCGTGGGTACACAGGTGTCAGGCGGCTCCATTTTGCGATGTAATCGTCGAGCGTTCCTAGCGACTGGCGGACACGGCCAACCGGTCCAGCGTTCACCGTGACGTAGAAGCCCTGGCCGTTCGATTGAGCGATCGGCCAACCGCGGCCTTCGAGGAGATCCCAGACGCCCCACTGCCGATACAGTTCCCCGGTGGACGCGTGGATATACTGCCCCTTGGGAAGAGGTGTCGTCCCCGAACGTCTCTCGAATAACTGGACGTCAATCCCGCTGCGGCCCAGTAGGTATGCGTGGGCCAAACCGACCGCGCCACCGCCACAGATCACAACGTCCGTATCGAACTCACTGTTGGGCAATCTTCGGCTCCTCAAAAGATTTGATGTTCAACGTGTGCCGCAGCGCGTCGCTGCGGATCTCGGATCCAGTCAGACCAGGACCCCACATAAAGGTGAGGGGTGACGCCCGTCGCGGCCTGCAGTGTGAGAACCTCCAGGGCCGACAACACCCCACCGCCGCAGTACACGATGACATCCGAGCCGGAGCTAATGCCGGCGTTGTGGTAGAGCACCTGGATCTGTTGCAGCGCACGCAGATCCGAACGTGGCGTCCATTGCTCAATGGCCGGTAAGTTGACCGCTTTGGGGATGTGTCCGCCCACGAAGGTTGCTTCATCTCGCGCATCTACCACGATAGTCCCAGGTGACCTGGCCTCGACGTCCGCGGCGGTGACCGTGGGCATGTTGTCGGGGTGCAGGCGCAGTGATCCGCGCGGTAGGGCGTGTCGATGTGCGGGACCTTCCGCGACGGCTCCGCCAGCGTCTCGCCAGGCCTGCAATCCACCGTCGAGGAGACGCACATTTGTCAGCCCCGCCCAACGCAACGTCCACCATCCCCGCGCGGCAATGGCTGGGGTGCGCGCATAGACAATGACTTCGGTGTCACTACGAATGCCCCAGCCGGTGAGCTGTTCTGCGAGAAGGGTGATGTCCGGTAGCGGCAGTGTCCCGGTTTGCTCCGTGGGACGGCTAGCGAAGACTTCCCGGATCTGTGCGTGAAGGGCTCCGTGAATGTGGCATTTGCGAAAGTCTCGGTACTCCTCCGTCGGATCGCCGAGTCGGACGTCTAGGAAACACCGGTCAGCTGAAGGCGTGCTGAGGAGGTCGCTCGCCTGCGCCACAAGATGCGAAGGAAATGTCGTGTTGACCGTCACGATTGCACACGGTCCTTTCCGTATCGAACGGGGGTGGGTTACGCCGGAATATCGTCGGAACCTGGTCTGGCGGCGCACTCGACGAGTATTGGTCCAAGACTGTGACTTTCGGTCGTTGTGGGTTGTGCGCCTCCCGTCGGTGTGGCCTTACGACCCCGGACGAAGGGGATGGACACTAGCGCCAAAAGCGCGACGCCGACGATGTATCCCGATACCGCCAAGGGCGTGCCGGTGCGATCGAGCAGCAGAGTGACCAGGTACGGGGCCAGCCCGCCGCCAAGGACACCCGAGAGTTGGAAGCTCAACGAGATTCCCGAATACCGGTACTGGGCGCGGAACCCGTTGTAGAAGAGGGCACCAATGGTTCCCATCATGGCTCCGACGCAGACCTGGCCTACGCCAAGCGCGATGGTGATCGCCACGATATTGGCCGTCTCGACGATCAGCATCAACGGAACGGCCCAGACGACCATCGCCAGCGCACCACCGACCGCCACCCGGCGGATTCCGATACGATCGGCGAGCATGGCGAATCCCACGACTGACGGAATCGAGATGAACGCCGAGATGAGGATGGCGGTGAGCACGGCGCTCTTCGCGACTCCTAGGTCGGCCGTGGTGTACTCGACAACCGCAACGACGAGGATGTAGAACACGGCGTTGACGGCGATGTTCGCTCCGGTGCAGGCGAGAATCTGACGCCAGTCGTGCCGAACCGCTTCCGCGATGGGCGATCGCTGGAGCTCGACTTGTGTTCTGCCCGTTGTGAACTCGGGGGTTTCGGCAACGCGATTCACTTGCCTATAGCCGACGATTCCGAGTATCCCCCCAAGGATGAAGGCGATGCGCCATCCCCAGCTTTGAAAGTCGCCGCTGGACAGGGTTGCGGTCAGAGCTAGGAAGACACCGTTGGCGAGGAGATCCCCAACCGGGACGGCGATTTGGGGGAAGCTGGAAAACAGACTCCGCCGCTTGTCGGGCGCGTGTTCTGCAGAAAGAAGCAGTGATCCGCCAAAGCCGCCGCCGACCGCGAGACCTTGAACGACCCGCAGACAAACCAGCAAGACCGGCGCGGTCAGCCCGATCTCGGCGTAGGTGGGCAGAAATCCTATTGCCGCGGTAGACAGGGAAACTCCGGCCAGAACGATCTTCACCATCCGCCGGCGACCGAATTTATCACCGAAGTGGCCGAAGACGATACTGCCGAGCGGGCGCGCAACGAACCCCACAGCGAATGTGGCAAACGACGCGAGGACTCCCTTCATGTGTCCAAGCGACGGGAAGAACGCCGGCCCGAGCACCAGCGCTGAAGCGAGCCCGTAGAGGAAGAAGTCATACCATTCTAGCGACGAGGAGATGATGGAACTTACCGCCGCTAAGCGCATTTGGCGAGAACCGAGCGCGGTGCGAGTACTGTTGGTCATCGGCCTTCTGGTTGTCTGCGGTGTTGTCGCGACGGATAGTGGGCATAGGGTCGGCGCGCGAAAAGCTGATGCGCGGCCGCTAACTCAACTGACGCCGTCTATTCCCATTGATCTTGTTGCACAGCCACTAGCACCTCATCCCCTCATCCGCGACCTGAGATCCCCGCCGATATACACGTCAGCGTCGTGAGGGTTACGCCGGATGCACTTGGGTTGCGAAACCCCACGGTGGCGACTGCGTTGCCGTCAGCCACCAGATCGTTGCCGGCCACTGCCAACGACACGAACCTCATCATTTGCCTAACTCGTTACAGAGGAAGCGATGTGGCTACGGTGCCCTTGGACGCCGGCACTCGCCCGAGTTCAGGAACATCTGCCGGACAACGATGGTAAGCGAGCGATGAAATCGCCGAACAAGTTTCGGTCGGCAAACTCGTCGTCACAATCCGGCGGGTTGAGATCACCGAGGGCCCGCGCACATTCGAACAATCTGCGCAGCCAGCGTGACCGAGTCGCATCGTGCATTCGACACCGACTGCAATGCCGGTCCGGCTGCCCCGCTAACCTCTATACGCACGGAAGTCCCTCTCGAACAACAGTGGTGTGTGCCATGACAGGCAAGCCTCTGCGGGCGTTGTGCGTGATGAAGGCTACTTACTGACTGCACGATGGAAATTATGGTGGGTGTTGATTGGCTGTCAAAGTCGCATGAATGAGAGCGCACAAGGGCCAGCCACCTCGATGAGGCGGTGGACGCACGGTGGGTGACCCGCGACGCGACTACCGTGTCGACGTGCTCGCGCGAGCGCTTGCCCGCCCGACGACCTTGACGAGTCCGGGAAGTCTGCAGCCTGGCCCCGATCAGCACTCAGCTGAGGCTGATTCGATCGCCGACATTGCGGATCGCTTGAGGCACTTTGAGAATGGCGGTACCCCGAGCGCGACGACGCGACCAGAACCACCTCCTAGGCAATAGAATCTTGGATCTCAAAACTATGACGCTGAGCAGGATGGAATATCTGCAACGCCCGTTGCCGCAGATCCAGGCTCTGTCGAACAAATTAGGATTCGATAGGTACCGGCGTGCTCGATGGCATGCACGTGCGCTGGGTGAGACCGCCACCTTCGATTGTCAGTAGCGCCCGGGATTCGGCAAGCAAGGACGCCACGAGAGTCACACGGTTGAGCTCGTCCTAGAGAGGTCTAACCGAGACCGCGTTGCACACCATTTCGCTATGGACATGATCATCGCCAGGACATCGCGACGATTGGACGCCGGTTGATGGCGCCGTCGGCTTGAGCTTTGGCAATCCAATCAGGATCTACCATCTCCCAGCACCCCAAATCTGCCATTGACCAATGTCACCATTTGGTGTTGACTGCGTTGCATGACGGACGGCGTTCCGGCTCGCGGGTCATTGCGATCCCGCGGCGCGGCAGCGGTAAGTGCGTACACCCTGCGGCCGATCACCAGCGTTATCCCGCCCGAACGGGGGTGGGGTCTGTGGTTATCGCGCCAGATCGTCGCCAGAATCATGGGGACATTCGGCCCCTCGCTCGCGGGCACCCGCGTCGAATCCGTCGACACCAGGCTGCCCGACGGCCGCCGCGTCAAGGGCGAATGGGTCTATGGACCGCGCACGCCCACCAGCGGCACCGAGCGATCGTCGACGAGCGAGGGTGCGATCTACTACGTGCACGGCAGCGGCTACGCCGTGTGCTCGCCAAAGACCCACCGCCGCTTGACAGCCTGGTTATCGGCCCTGACCGGGCTGCCGGTGTTCTGCATCGACTACCGACTCGCTCCGAAGCATCGCTTCCCCACCGCGGCCGACGACGTCCGCGCCGGCTGGGACTGGCTGGTCGACACGGGCATTGTTCCGCCGAAACACATTGTGATCGCTGGGGATTCGGCGGGTGGTCACCTGTCCGTCGACTTGCTGCTGCAACCCGGGGTCGAGCACCCCGCCGCCATGGTGCTGTTCTCACCCCTGTACGACCTCACGTTCGAACTGGCGCTGGCCCGTGAGCGGATACGCCCCGATCCCGCCACCCGGGCGGCGAACGCGGTCCGCCTCGTCGGCCTCTACCACAGCGGCATCGACCTCACCCATCAGCGGCTGACGCTCGACGTCGCCGGGGGCCCCGCACTCCCCCCGACTCTGATCCAGGCCGGCGGCGCCGAGATGCTGCAAGAGGACGCGCGCCAGCTCGCCGCCGACATCCAAACCGCCGGTGGCAGATGCGAACTGCAGATCTGGCCCCATCAGGTGCACGTCTTTCAGGCGCTGCCGCGCATGACACCAGAAGCCGCCAAGGCGATGGCCTACGTCGCGCGCTTCATCGCGCACGCCCTGCAGGATGCGCGCGCCGTCACCGAAGGGACCCGCTGACATGTTGGACAGACTCCTCAACAGGCCGAAAACGAGCCAGGGCGCCTCGGCCGTGGTGACCGGCGCCGGCAGCGGCATCGGGGCCGCGTTCGCCATTGAACTCGGCAAGCGCGGCGGCGCTGTCGTGTGCAGCGACATCGACCAGGCCGCCGCACAGCAAACGGCCGACACGATCACCGAGCAGGGCGCCAAGGCGACCGCCATCCGTTGCGACGTATCGAGATTCGAGGACGTGCAGGCGCTGGCCGAACAGTCGCAGGCCTGGTTCGCGGCCCCACCCACGCTGGTCATCAACAACGCCGGTGTCGGCGCGGGCGGTGCCGCCATCGGTGACGCACCGCTGGACGATTGGGGGTGGACCCTGGGCATCAACCTGTGGGGGCCTATCCACGGCTGCCACGTGTTCGCCCCGATCCTGCGCGAGGCCGAGCGGTCACGCGCCCCCCGCGGCATCATCAACGTGGCCTCGGCCGCGGCGTTCGGAGCGGCGCCCGGCATGGCCGCCTACAACGTCAGCAAGGCCGGTGTGCTCTCACTCTCGGAAACCCTTGCCGCCGAATTGGCCGGCACGCCGGTGCGGGTCACGGTGCTGTGCCCCACCTTCGTCAAGACGAACATCCTCGAATCCGGCAGGATCAGCGAGCAATCGAGCGAGCTGGCCGCAAAACTGATGCGCTGGACCGGATTATCCGCCGAGAAGGTCGCACGGGACTGCCTGGACGCTCACGACCGCGGCGAGCTGTACTGCATGCCGCAATTCGACGCCAAGATCGGCTGGAACATCAAACGGCTGGTCCCACAGACCTATACGCGTGCGGCCGGCCTGGTGTCCCGCATCAACCTGCCCTGATCACCGAACGAAAAGGAGCTCCCGATGGCCATCGACATGGAAGCCATGCTTGCCAAGATCAAAGACCGCCAGTGGGCACTCGCCGACATCGACTGGGATGCGCCCGGCGCCGAACTGATCAGTGACGAACAGCGGCCACAGCTCAAGGCTTTCATGGCCGACCTGTGCTGGATCGAAAACATCGGGGCCAGGGGCTTCGCGGCGCTGGCGAAGAAGGCACCCACACCGACCATCGCCGAGATCTACCGCTACTTCCACGCCGAGGAGCAGCGCCACGCCAACGCCGAACTGGCGCTGATGAAGCGCTGGGGCATGCTCGAAGACGGCGAGATTCCCGAGCCGAATGTGAACATACGGTTGGCGATCGACTGGTTGGACCGCTGGGCCGACGACATGCCGCTGTCCCTGCTGGGCACCGTCATTCCGATGCTCGAAGTCGCACTGGACGGTGCCCTGTTGAAATTCCTCCTCGACGAGGTGCACGACCCGCTTTGCCACCAGGTTTTCGAGAAGATCAACAATGACGAATCACGCCATCTGGTCGTCGATTTCGAAGTTCTCGACATGATCGGACACGCGAAGATCCGACGGTTGCTGATCGACTTCGTCGGCCACAATGCCACTCCGGGCCTCATCATCGGTGCGATCATGGGCGCGCCGCTGATCAACAGGATCCGCAACGAGATCACCGCCATGGGTATGGAGCCAGAACGCCTCTACCGGGCTGTCAAGCGGTTTAAGGAGCTTGGTGACCGCGGCGAACGCACCAGGCGGGTACCCACTTATCGTTTCCTGAGGCGCTACGCCGGGGTGGTCACCAACCCCCGCCACCCGTACCACCTGTTGGCGAATTCGATGGTCTGGCTTTCCGACCGGTACCCGCGGCCGCTGCTGCCGTCGGTACCCACCTGGGTCGGAGAACTCACCCACGAGCCGGCGGCATGACCGTGGCGAACAACCGCGCCCACGCGACGCTCATCATCGGGGCCGGTTTCACCGGCCTGGGGGCGGCCATCCGTCTGGCCGAGGCCGGCATCGACGACGTCGTGCTGCTCGAACGCGCCGACCGCGTCGGCGGGACCTGGCGCGACACAACGTATCCCGGCGCCAGCTGTGACGTCCCGTCGCTGCTGTACTCCTACTCCTTCGTCAAGAACCCGACCTGGTCACGCACCTACTCACCCGCCCCCGAGATCTACCGCCACCTCGAGGACATGGCGAACCGGTTCGACATCCGCAGCCGCATCAGGTTCGGCCACGAAGTCAAGGACTTGACCTTCGACGAGGAAGCCGGCATCTGGATCGCGACCACCAAGAACCGCAAGAGGTTTCGCGCCCGCACCGTCGTGCTCGCCTCGGGCCCCTTGTCCGACGTCAGCTTCCCCGACATCCGGGGCCTGGACAGCTACCGCGGACACAAGATTCACAGCGCACGCTGGGATCACGACTACGACTTCGCCGGCAAGCGGGTCGCGGTCATCGGTACCGGCGCCAGCGCCATCCAGATCGTCCCGGAGCTGGTCAAGCGCGCCGGATTCGTCAAGGTCTTTCAGCGCACACCGTGCTGGGTGTTGCCACGCTTGGACGTCGCCACCCCGCCGGCCGTGCAATCCTTGTTCACCAAAGTACCTGCTACCCAACAGCTTGCGCGCCAGGCACTGTACTGGGGCCACGAGGCAAGCGCCACGGCCCTGGTCTGGGACACACCGCTGACGTCGCTGGTCGCCCGGCTGGGGCGGGCCCACCTGCGCGCCCAGGTGAAAGACCCGTGGCTGCGCCGTCAGCTGACGCCGGACTTCCGACCCGGATGCAAACGCATGCTGGTGTCCAGCGACTACTACCCGGCGCTGCAACGCGACAACTGCAAGCTCATCGACTGGCCGATCGCCACGTTGAGCCCGGTCGGCATTCGCACCAGCGACGGCATCGAGCACCACCTCGACTGCATCGTCTTCGCCACCGGCTACGACGTGCATCTCACCGGTCCGCCCTTTCCGGTCACCGGGCTCGGCGGTCGCTCGCTGGCCGCCGAATGGGCCGCCGGCGCACAGGCTTACAAGAGCATCAACGTGCACGGGTATCCGAACCTGTTCGTCATGACCGGGCCCAATTCCGGACCGGGCCACAACTCGCTGCTGGTCTACATCGAGGGTCAGCTCGACTACGCCGTGCGCGGCATCACCACCATCCTCAACGACGACCTGCGTTATCTCGACGTGCGTGACGAGGTCCAGCGTCGGCACAACGAGGACCTTCAGCGCCGGCTCACCAAGACGACCTGGATGTCGGGGTGCCGCAGTTGGTACCTCACCAAGGACGGATTCAACGGGTCGATGTACCCAGGTTTCGCGACGCAGTATCTTCGCCAGATGAGGGATTTTCGATACGAGGACTACCAGGCGGTGGCACGCCGCGCCCAGACCCAGGCCACCGCGTCGGCCTGAAGGCCACACCGACATGGCCACCGAGCGCGCATCGCGGCCCGAACCCGGCACCATCGCCGGCGTGCTGCACAACGTGCGGCGCGCACCCAAGCGCGTGCGGCGCCAATCGCGGGAATACCGCCAACTCATCGAGGGGGCGGTGTCCCAGCTTTTCGAGTCGGCCGTCCGGCAGCCGCACGGCGACGCGAACTCCGGTGAATACCGGATCGACGACCTGGCCCGGCTGGCCGGCACCACCACCCGCAACATCCGCGTCTACCGTGACCGCGGGTTGCTGCCGCCCCCGCTGCGGGTGGGGCGCATCGCCCTGTTCAACGACACCCACCTGACCCGGCTGCGACTCATCACCTCGATGCTCGACCGCGGCTACAACATCGCGCACGTGCGAGAAATGCTGAGCGCGTGGGAGGAAGGCAAGAACCTCGGCGACGTGCTGGGTCTGGAAACCGCCATCGTCGGCACCTGGACGACGGAGAAGCCGGAAACCGTATCGCTGACCGACGCCCAGCGACTGGTCGACGACGCCGATGCGTTCGAGCGCCTGGTGGCGCTTCAGGTGATCCGGATCGATGGGACACAGGCCACCATCACCCGCCCGAAACTGATCGAGGCGTTCAACGAGATCCGCGGCTACGGCGTCAAATTGGACAAGCTGATCGACCTGCACGAACAGATCGTCCCCGAGATCGACAAGATCAGCGACATGCTGGTGCGCGCCGGGGCCGAACACGTGCTCGACCGCATCAAGCCCGGCGAACCGCTGCCTGCCGACGCCGAAATCGCCGAGCTGATCACCATGTTGGTGCGCTTCCGGACCCAGGCGGTGGCGACCGTGACCGCCACGCTCGCGTCGTCCATCGAATCCAATATCGAGTCGCTCGTCGGCCGCATCCTGACCGACTATCTCGAATCGACCTCTTCGGTCTGAGGCCGGCGTGCGCGCACCTGACCGCTTAACCTATTGGCGCGCAATCAGATACGGCGCCAACGTGGACAGCTTCTCGCAGGTCTCTTCGAACTCGCGATCGGGGGTGGACTCTTCGATGATGCCCGCACCCGCCCGCAGCCACGTTTTGCCGTCACGTTCGTAGGCCGCCCGCAGCGTCAGCGCCGCATCCAGGCCGCCGTCGGCCGAAATCATCACGACCGCACCCGAATACAGCCCCCGCGGGCCCTCGTCGAGGCGCATGATTGCTTCGACGCCACCGGCTTTCGGGATGCCCGACGCGGTGACCGCCGGGAACAGCGCTTCGAGCGCGTCCATCCGGTCGTTCGAGGTGTCGAGCCGACCGCTGACCGTGGAGCCGAGGTGCTGCACGCTCCCCCGTTCCCGCACGGTCATGAAGTCGGTGACGACGGCGGTACCCGGCTCGGCGATCTCGGTCATTTCCTGCAGCGAGCTTCGTACCGAAATGGCGTGCTCGACAATCTCTTTGGAATTCGACTCCAGGTCGTCGCGGGCCTGGCGGTCATGGACCTCGCCGCGCCCGAGCGCGCGGGTACCCGCCAGCGGCTCGGTCACCACGACGCCGTCCTGGTGCACGGCCGCGACCAGTTCGGGGCTATAACCCACGGCGCGAATTCCGCCCAGCCGCAGCAGAAACGACCTCACCGGGGTGTTGTGCCGCCGGGCCAGCCGATAGGTGGACGGGAAGTCGAGCGGGAAAGGCACATCGAGTGAGCGGGAAAGGATGACCTTGTGGTAGCGGCCCGCGGCGATCTCGCCCACGGCCGCCGCGACCCGATCGCGGTAGCGGGACGGGTCGGCGACCACGTCGACCGCCGAGGCGGCGCGCACGTCGGGCACGCCGTCGCCGAGCACACCCAGGACTGCGTCCCGGTGGTCGGCCGAGGTACCGAACAGGCGGACCCCCTCCCGGGTCACCACGATGCGACCGTTCGGCCAAAAGACCCTAGCCAGTGGGGTTCCTGGCGCCAGCCGCTGCTGCAGCCCGTAGCGGTACACGCCGAATTCGAAGGCGATCCAGCCGAAGAGTTGATCGGTCTCCAGCAGCAGCCGGTCGATGGCTTCACCGAGAACCGGGCCCGGCCGGCCCGACCATTGCTGGCATTGGGTCACGCCGGCGCGGATCACCCGCAGCTCGTCGCTGTCCAGCTCGATCATGGCGCGCACGCCGGTGGCGAGCACCCATTCACCGCCGCGCTCATAGAGCAGATACTCTTCCCCGACGCGCTCGGACAGCACCACGGCCAACTCGGCCGCCAGGTCCGCCGGATCGATATGCACGGGAAGCGGGATCGACGGCGACTCAGAGCCGGCGGAACTTGTCTCGACGCTGACCTCGGTCACGGTTAGTAAATGTAGCCTAACCTATGTAGCTGCGCGCAACCGCTCCCGCCAAGTGACCCCGCGATTGCCCCGTTCAGCTAAAACTCCCGCGGAGTTAAAGCCTCGGCCGGCCCGCGGCCGGCGGCCCGCCCCTGGCGAGACACCGGCGCCTGCGACCCGTTCATGCAGGCAGAGCAGGGTAAAGGACGTCGCCGTGGTGCCGGCCCTACAGGCCCCTGTGAAGATCGCCACTCCAAAGCTTTCCCAAGCGTTTACGTTGCGGCCGCACAAACCGTCGCTGCGGCAGCCAGACTTTTCGTAGCGCGCACTACCCACCGGAGCCCGCATCCGCCGGATTGGAGGAACACGATGTTCATCATTCGGCTTTTCAACGGCGAGGAAGTGCATGCGAGCGAAGGCGACGAGCTCGAAATCAATCCACAGACCGGCGTGCTTTCGGTTTCCCGGATCGACGGATTCGAGGAAATAACCACGCATTACTCGCCGTCGGCGTGGCTTTCGGTGACGCACCGCCAAAAGGGGGCCGGCGTGCGGCCCTCGCTCGTCCCGTCGGCCCGTTGAGCCGAATTTGACTACACAGTAAATGCACAGCACCTTCACACCAAACTCGCGGCCGCCGCTGCGCCCTCGGACGCGGGTTTCCTCCCCACCGATTTGGCTTTGACCAGCGCTTTTGTCGGTTATCAACAGCGACGGGACACGCCGCCGCCCTGTGTGCTTTCAAGTGGCGACGGGCCGGCGGCGGGGATAAATTCTTGACGGTCGTCGGGATGTTTCGTGGTTGCTCCGCTTGCGGACGGTGCTTCCCCAGATCAGCGCTTTAACCAACGGAGGCATCGATGCTGCAAGAGTTCTGGCACAACTTCACCCATAACCTGTTCAAACCGCTACTGCTGTTCTTTTACTTCGGATTTCTGATTCCCATCCTGAAGGTGCGGTTCGAATTCCCCTATGTCATCTATCAGGGATTGACGATGTACCTGTTGCTGGCCATCGGCTGGCACGGCGGGGAAGAGCTCGCCCAGGTCAGCGCATCGAGCGTCGGTGCCATCGTCGGCTTCATGGTGTTGGGCTTCGCGCTGAACTGCCTGATCGGCGGGTTGGCCTATTTGGGGCTCAGCCGCCTGAAATCGCTACGCAAAGTCGACCGCGCGACGATCGCCGGCTACTACGGGTCTGACTCGGCGGGAACCTTCGCCACCTGCGTGGCCGTCCTGACCGCGGTGAACATCGCTTTCAACGCCTACATGCCGGTGATGCTGGCCGTCATGGAGATTCCGGGCTGCCTGGTGGCGCTGTATTTCGTTGCGCGACTGCGCCACCGGGGCATGGACTCCGCCGGCTATATGCCCGACGAGGCCGGCTACACACCGCCGGTCAAGGTCGGGGTCGGCCCGGGCACCGCCGCGCGCCCTCCCCACGGCCAGAGCCTCGAGAGCCAGGAGGAAGCGGCCATCGAGCAGGAGCTGGAGCTCTCGCTGGAAAAGCTGGAGCATCCGGATTGGGAGCCCGACCAGAGCCCGCCGCGCCCGAAGGGCAAGCGGGTGCCCATCTTCTCCCGGGAGCTGTTTCAGGAAGTCTTTCTCAATCCTGGCCTCGTCCTTTTGATGGGGGGCATCATCATCGGTCTGGTCAGCGGGCTGCAGGGACAGAAGGTCGTGGCCGACGACGACAAATTCTTCGTGATGGCCTTCCAGGGCGTGCTGTGTCTGTTCCTGCTCGAGATGGGCATGACGGCGTCGCGCAAACTGAAGGACCTTCGCACCGCCGGGCCCGGATTCATCGTGTTCGGCCTGGTGGCACCGAATGTCTTTGCGACGCTGGGCATTATCGTCGCCTGCAGCTACGCGTCGCTGACCCACACCGATTTCAAGACCGGAACCTACGTGCTGTTCGCGGTTCTCTGCGGTGCGGCCTCCTACATCGCCGTCCCCGCGGTCCAGCGCCTGGCGATCCCGGAGGCCAGCCCGACGCTGCCGCTGGCCGCCTCACTGGGTCTGACGTTCTCCTACAACGTCACCGTGGGCATCCCGCTCTACATCGAGATCGCCCGCGTCTTCGAGCGCTGGTTCGGGGTCTGACCGCGCGGACGACGCCGCTACCCCAGGATCGTTCGCACCACGGCGTCGGCCAGCAGCCGGCCGCGCGGAGTCAGCACCAGCCTGTCACCGTCGGACACCAACAGCCCGTCGGTGACCACGCCGTCGGCGCGGCCGCGCTCGGCGGAACTGAGCAGGCCAACCGGAAGTCCTTGGCGTAGACGCGTTTTCAACAACACGTCCTCGGTGTGTAAGGCGTCGGCATCGAGCTGCTCGAATCCGGCCACCGGCAGCTCCGCGGCGCCCAACAGTTCCGCATACGCGTTGGGATGCTTGACATTCCACCACCGCGTCGTGCCGAGGTAGCCGTGCGCGCCCGGTCCGGCGCCCCACCACTGGCCGCCGTCCCAGTAGCCCAGGTTGTGGCGGCATTCACCGCCGGGTCGCGACCAGTTGGAGACTTCGTACCAAGACATCCCGGCCTGCGACAGTCGCGCATCGACCATTTCGTAGCGGTGGGCCAGGACGTCGTCGTCCGGTGGGGCCAGTTCGCCGCGACGGACCCGCCGGGCCAACGCGGTGCCCTCCTCGACCACCAGCGCATAGGCGGACACGTGATCCACGCCGGTCTCGATCGCCGTGTCGACCGAGCGCAGCAGGTCGTCGTCGGACTCCCCCGGAGTTCCGTAGATCAGATCGAGGCTGACGTGCTCGAAACCGGCCGCCAAGGCTTCGCGGGCGGCGGCCGCGGACCGGTTCGGGGTGTGAATGCGGTCGAGGACGCCCAGCACCCTCGGCGACACCGACTGCATCCCCAGCGACACCCGCGTGAAGCCGGCCGCGCGGATCGCGTCGAAGAAATCCGGCCATGCCGACTCGGGGTTGGCCTCGGTGGTGACCTCGGCGTCGGCCGCCAGCGTGAAGTGGCGGCGCAGCATGTCCAGCAGCGTGGCCATCCGCGCACCGCCCAGCAACGACGGCGTGCCGCCCCCGACGAACACGGTGTTCACCGGCGGTGCCTGCACGCGCGCGGCGGCCAGTTCCAGCTCGGTCCCCAGTGCGCTCAGCCACGCGTCGGGGTTGACTCCGCCCAGCTCGGCGGGGGTGTACGTATTGAAATCGCAGTAGCCGCAGCGTGTTACGCAAAACGGAACATGCACATAGATGCCAAACGGCCGCCCAGCGACCGCCCCGACGTCGGGCAGCTCGACCGGTTTTTCGCGAATGGCCATGCCAAATGATCCCACGAAGAGCGGGTGGGCCGGGGCCGTCGGTCCCGTCTGCACCGGCGGCCGTTCCGCATGGATTCACCGCACGGTGCTCCTGGGCATTCGGGGTGGGATCCCCGGTTGCGGGCCGGTAGTTTTAATCACCGTGAGCCGAGATTTGACCTGCTCGCATGGCCCTTCGGCATCCATGGCACAATGGGTGACGTGACTGTCAACCAGCCCGGCCCGCACATGGTGCTCGTGGCGCGACGGCACATTGATCTCAAGCGCGTTTGCAGCTGTATCTGTCTGCCTTGACGTGGTAGGCCCAGCCCCCCTGTGTCTCCAGCTGGCAGACGGTTTTGCGCCGCCCGAAAGTGTCGGTGAACTGCGCTCGCTGCGCTGGCGATCTTTTTGAAGGAGAGAACTTCCGATGACCACCGCCCGACCCGCGAAGGCCCGTGACGAGGGCCAATGGGCACTGGGAAATCGTGAGCCGCTGAACCCGAACGAAGAGATGAAGCAGGCCGGCGCCCCGCTGGACGTGCGGGAGCGCATCGAGACGATCTACGCCCGCGACGGTTTTGACAGCATCGACAAGAGCGACCTGCGGGGGCGTTTCCGCTGGTGGGGGCTGTACACCCAGCGCGAACAGGGCTACGACGGCACGTTTACCGGCGACGACAACGCCGAGTTGCTGGAAGCCCGGTACTTCATGATGCGGGTGCGCTGCGACGGCGGCGCGCTGTCGGCGGCCGCGTTGCGCACGGTGGGCCAGATCTCCACCGAATTCGGCCGCGACACCGCCGACATCACCGACCGCGAAAACGTGCAGTACCACTGGATCGAGGTGGAGAACGTCCCGGAAATCTGGCGGCGACTGGCCGCGGTCGGGCTGCAGACCGCCGAGGCGTGCGGCGATTGTCCGCGGGTGATCCTGGGCTCACCGCTGGCCGGTGAGTCGCTCGACGAGGTGCTGGACCCCACCTGGGCGATCGACGAGATCGTGCGCCGCTACATCGGCCAGCCCGACTTTGCCGACCTGCCGCGCAAGTACAAGACCGCGATCTCGGGTCTGCAGGACGTGGTGCACGAGGTCAACGACATCGCTTTCATCGGCGTCAACCACCCCGAGCACGGTCCCGGCCTGGACCTGTGGGTCGGTGGCGGGCTGTCGACCAACCCGATGCTGGGCCAGCGGGTCGGCGCCTGGGTGCCGCTCGAGGAGGTGCCCGAGGTGTGGCACGCGGTGACCTCGATCTTCCGCGACTACGGCTATCGGCGACTGCGCGCCAAGGCGCGGCTGAAATTCCTGGTCAAGGACTGGGGCATCGAAAAATTCCGTGAAGTTCTGGAGACGGAGTACCTCAAGCGGCCGCTGATCGACGGTCCCGCCCCCGAGCCGCTGAGGCACCCGATCGACCACGTCGGGGTGCAGCGGCTCAAGAACGGGCTCAACGCGGTGGGCGTCGCCTCCATCGCCGGTCGGGTGTCGGGCACCATCCTCACCGCGGTGGCCGACCTCGCCGCACAAGCCGGCTCGGACCGGATCCGGCTCACCCCGTATCAGAAGTTGGTCATCCTCGACGTGCCCGACGACAAGCTCGACGAGATGATCGCCGGCCTGGAGGCGCTCGGCCTGCAGTCGAAGCCGTCGCATTGGCGCCGGAACCTGATGGCGTGCACGGGGATTGAGTACTGCAAGTTGTCTTTCGCCGAAACCCGGGTCAAGGCGCAGTCTTTGGTGCCCGAGCTGGAGCGCCGGCTCGCCGACATCAACGACCAGCTCGACGTGCCCATCACCGTCAACATCAACGGCTGCCCCAATTCGTGCGCCCGCATTCAGGTCGCCGACATCGGGCTCAAGGGTCAGATGGTCGACGACGGAGAGGGCGGCTCGGTCGAGGGTTTTCAGGTTCACCTGGGCGGCAGCTTGGGTCTGGACAGCGGATTCGGCCGAAAACTGCGCCAGCACAAGGTCACCAGCGACGAGCTCGGCGACTACATCGAGCGGGTCACACGTAACTTCCTGAAATATCGCGGTGAGGGTGAACGTTTCGCACAGTGGGCTATGAGGGCAGACGAGGACGATTTGCGATGAGCGAACGAACAACCAAGCTTCCAGAAGCCGAATTGCGGGCGCTTGCCGCCCGCGGCGCGGCCGAGCTGGAGGGCGCCAGCGCCGCCGACGTGTTGCGTTGGACCGACGAAACGTTCGGCGGCATCAACGGGCCCCGCGGCTGGGCCACCTGCAATTACGTGGTGGCTTCCAGCATGCAGGAGGCCGTGCTGATCGATCTGGCGGCCAAGGTGCGTCCGGGTGTGCCGGTGGTGTTCTTGGACACCGGTTATCACTTTGTGGAAACCATCGGCACCCGGGATGCGATCGAATCCGTGTACGACATCCGGGTGCTCAACGTCACTCCAGAACACAGCGTCGCCGAGCAGGACAGGCTGCTGGGTAAGGACCTGTTCGCGCGGGACCCGAGCGAATGCTGCCGGCTGCGCAAGGTCGCGCCGCTGGGCAAGACGCTGCGCGGATACTCCGCCTGGGTGACCGGCCTGCGCCGGGGTGAGACCGCCGCGCGCGCCAACGCCCCAGTGGTCGGATTCGACGAGGGCTTCAAGCTTGTCAAGGTCAACCCGCTGGTCGAATGGTCCGACGAGGACGTGCAGAACTACATCGACGACAACGGCGTGCTTGTCAATCCGCTTATGTACGAAGGCTATTCGTCGATCGGCTGCCAACCCTGCACGGCCAAGCCGCTGGCCGGGGCCGATCCGCGCAGCGGACGTTGGCAGGGCCGGGCCAAGACCGAATGCGGTTTGCACGCGTCATAGCAGTTCAACATTCGACAGGTTCCGCCACGGGAATCGGACCGACGAGTGGATCTGAAAACCGATAGCGCATCCGCTAGCGCGTTGGCGAATCGGATAGTGGTCGGCCGCGGTTCTCATGCGGCGACTACGCCGACGTCAGGGTGCTCTCATCCTGGTCGGCCTCGTCCGCACGACTTGCGTTGGCGGCCAGGGCGATCGGGGGAACCCGGGTGGCCCGCACGTAGACGGTGTCGCCCTCGCGCAGGGCCAACGCCTCGGCGTCACCGCGGGTGATCTGCGCGGTGAAGAATCCGCCGGTGGCCGCGCTGGTCAACTCGACCCGCACCTCGAAGCCCAGCGTCACCACCCGGTCGACGACGGCGCGCACCACCCCGACGGACGTGTACGACACCCCGGCGAACGCGTTCGTGATGTCATTCCTCGGTGCGGTGTCCACCCTGAACGGCACTTTGGTGCGCCCGCACGATATCCGGGTGGGCCGCAATCCCGATATGGCGATCGCCGGCGGTGACGGCACGGCCGAGTCCGTCGGGGTGGTGCGCGCCGTCGTCGACCGGGTGGTGACGCTGGGCTTCGAGGTGCGGGTCGAGTTGACCAGCG
>NZ_LZLU01000144.1:0-62941 GCF_001673415.1 Mycobacterium sp. 1165196.3
CTACGAGCTGATCGACCCGGCCGGCGACGACGACGCCGCATTGGGCGAGAAGTTCCGGGCGACCGATCTGGCGCGCGGCACCTGGTCGGCGGCGATCCAGCACGGCGGTCCGGTATCGGCGCTGCTGGTCCGGGCGCTGGAGCGGTGCGAGCAGCGCGACGACACTCGACTGTCCCGGGTGGTCATCGATCTGCTGGGCGGGGTCCCAGCCGAGGGCGACCTGTGGGTGCGCGCCGACGTGCAGCGCCCCGGCAAGCAGATCGAATTGCTCAGCGCCGAAATGCTGGCTCCCGGCCCCGACGGCGCCCCGCGGCCGGTGGCGCGCGCCAGCGGGTGGCGGTTGCAGCACCAGGACACGGAGCCGATCGCGCACGCCGCGGCGCCACTGCCCCGGCCCCGGGCCGAGGCCTTCAACCGCAACCTCAAGGCGCGCGACTGGGACCGCAACTATGTGCACAGCCTGGAGTGGCTGTGGCTGACCGAGCCGCTGAGCGAAGGCCCCGGCGAATCCTGGATCAACCCGACCGTCGATCTGGTCAACGGCGAGTCCATGACGCAGCTGGAACGGCTGTTCGCGGTGGCCGACTGCGCCAACGGCATCGGCAGCAAGCTCGACATCACCAAATGGACGTTCCTGAACACCGATCTGGCGGTGCATGTGTTTCGTGTTCCCGACGGCGACTGGATCGGCATCCGGGCGGAGACCAGCTACGGGCCGGACGGCATCGGCACGACCATCGGCACGTTGTTCGACGAGCAGGGCGCGGTCGGCGCCATCCAGCAGTCGGTGCTGGTGCGCCGGCGCCCGCCTCGGGCCTAACGTGGGAGCGAATGACCATGACACCTCGGCGACACTTCGAAAAGTCTGAATCATGAGCCAGCCGGCCCGGGCGACGACGATCGCCGACACCGACACCTCGACCCGTCAGCGGATTCTGGCGGCCACCGCCGAGGTGCTCGGCCGTAACGGCAAGACCAAGCTCAGCCTGTCCGACGTCGCCACCCAGGCCGGGGTGTCCCGCCCGACGCTGTATCGCTGGTTCGCCTCCAAAGAGGAGCTGCTGTCGGCGTTTTCGGCCTACGAGCGCCAGATCTTCGAAAGCGGTTTGGTGAAGGCCACCGCGGGCCTGAAGGGCGTGGACAAGCTCGATGCCGTGCTGCGGTTCATCGTCGAATACCAGCATTCGTACTCCGGGGTGCGGATGGTCGACGTCGAGCCCGAGCACACCATCGCCCAGTTCTCCTGGGTGATCCCGCAGATGCGCGAGGGCCTGCAGCGCCACCTGCCCGGGCCCAACGCGGCGGTGAAGGCGGCGACGGTCATCCGGATCGCGATATCGCACTACATCGTGCGCAGCGATGATGCGGATCAGTTCTTGGCGCAGCTGCGGCATGCCGTGGGGATCAAGGGCAGCTAGTCGAACAGCACCGCCGCATTCAGATAACCCGTCGGGTCCAATGCCGCCTTGAGTGTCCGCATCGCGGCGATGTCGGCGGCCTCGCGTGACATCCCCAGATACGGCCGCTTGCGGCTGCCGACGCCGTGTTCGGAGCTGACGTTGCCGCCGGAGCGCGCGATGAGGTCCATCATCGGCTCGTACAGCGCCCGCTCGCGGTCGGCCGGGCAGCGCAATACGTTCAGGTGCAGGTTGCCCTCGCCGATGTGGCCGAACAGCACCGGCAGCGCGTCGGGGGCATGCGTGTGCACCAAATCGACCGCGTGGCTTTCGAATTCGCTGATCGCCGACAGCGGCAGTGAGACGTCGAATTTCAGCGGCGGTCCGTACACGCCGAGCACCTCGGCCAGCGATTCGCGCACCTGCCACAACCGTTGCTGCGCAACGAGATCCACGCCGACCGCGGGTTCGCCAGAAATCGGCACGTCGTCGAGCAGCTCGGCCAGGCGCTCGGTCTGGTCGTGATCGGCTGCCAACTCCACCAGCAACAGCCACTCGCCCTCAACCGGTGAACCGACGCCGCGATGTTCGGCCGTCAGCGCGGCGGCGCGGCCGTCGATCAGTTCCAGGGCCGCGATGCCGTCCACGTCGCGGAACACCCGGCCCGCCGCCACCAGCGCGTCGAGGTCGGCGAATCCGCAGATCGCCGTCACCCGGTGCGACGGGGTGGCGTGCAGCCGCAGATCCAGCTCGGTGATGACGCCCAGCGTGCCCTCCGCGCCCACGAACAGCGCCGGCAGGTCGTAGCCGGTGTTGTCCCGGCGCACCCGGCTGTGCCGGCGCAGCAGCGTGCCGTCGGGCAAGGCCACCTGCACGCCGACCACCTGCTCGCCCATGTTGCCGTAGCGCACGGTGCGCAGGCCGCCGGCGTTCGTCGACGCCATGCCGCCCACGGTCGCGGTGTCACGCGCCGCGAGGTCCACGCCGAACACCAAACCGGCTGCGGCGGCGGCCCGTTGGACCGCGGCCAGCGTGGCTCCGGCCCCGGCCTCGATGCGGCGCTCGACGGTGTCGACGTCGGCGACGGCGTGCAGCCGCTCGGTGGACAGCAATACGTCGTCATGCTCGGGAACGGTGCCTGCCACCAGCGACGTCCGGCCGCCCTGCACGGTCACATGGGCGCCGGCGTCGCGGCACACCCGCAGCACCTCGGCGACCTGCTCGGCCGTGCCGGGCCGCACCAGCGCGCTCGCCTTGCCGCGGTAGCGGCCGGTGTGGTCGACGCTGCGCGCCGCCAGCACGTCGGGATCGGTGACGACGTGGTTCGATCCGACCAGGCTCGCCAGGCTGCGCAGCATGCTCGCGGTTATAGCACCGACGACGCGAGACGCTTGCACCGGCCGCGTGTTGTCCTGGTTCAGCCCGGCACCGCGCGGAAGCACCCATCGAAATGGCCGTTCCCGATTCCCGCGGTCTGCATGAGGGAGTGGGCGACGACGGGACCGACATGCCGAAAACCCGCCTGGTGCAAGGCGGCCGACACCCGCCATCGCCTTCATCGCTCGACCCTATCCACTGCCTTGGGGCACCTCGGCGAATCCCGGTTGCCCCGCGTCGACAACGGAATTGAACCGGTGCCGAGTTTCCAGGCGCTCATTGATGTCCTCGATCGCGCTCTCGGGAAGCGCGGTGACGTCGAAGTTCTCGCGGATGCGTGCCGGCGTCACGGATGCCGTGAGAACCGCGCTTTCCCGCTGAATTCCCCAGGCCAGCAGCACCTGTGCGGGAGTCTTGCCGAACTGCCGGGCGATGGACACGATGAGAGGGTCGTCGAGGAGCCGCGGTTCCAGCGCGTGCCCCAGCGAGGCGAACGCCGACAGGATGATTCCGTCCGTGTCGCGCAAACCGTGCAGTTCCCACTGGGGGTGATACGGGTGCGACTCGACCTGGACGACCGCCGGCTTGATGCGGGCGGTCTCGACTATCCTTCGGACGCCTTCGACGTCGATGTCGGACAGCCCGATTGCGTTCGTATGGCCTTCGTCCACAAGCGCTTCCATCGCGGCCCACGTCTCCTCCAAGGTGACGCCGTCGTCGTAGATGACGGCGCCGTGGATGTCGCGGGGATCTTGGTCATCGCCAGGCTGGAACGCGAACGGGGTGTGCACCAGATACAGGTCCACCGTGTCCAGCCCGAGCCTGTTAAGGCTCGCCTGCAGCGCGGGCTTCACCCGTTCGGGTCGGTGGTTGTTGTTCCACAGCTTGGTGGTCACGAACAGCTCGTCGCGGCGGACCGTCCCGTCGGCGAACAGCTCCTTGAGCGCCGCACCCACCTCGGCTTCGTTGCGGTAACGCTCCGCAGCGTCGAGGTGGCGGAACCCGACCTCGACCGCGGCTTTGACGGCCTCGCGCGTCCTGCCGTTATCGGAAAGCGAAGTCCCGAACCCGAGCGCCGGAATCTCCCCGCCGTTGTTCAGGACGATTCTGCGTTGACTGAGATTCTCGTTCGATGTCATGGCGGTCCGGCCTCCTCGCTTGTCACCTGGTTTATAACTGACCAGTCGTCTATTTAACAGGCGCGGCCGGTGCCGACATTCCCGGTCTTACCATCAGTCCAGGAGCGCCGGGACCGTGACCGCCTCGAAGCGGTCGTAGGGGCCGCGACTGCGGGTCACCTTGCCGCGTAGGGCCGCCCCTTCCCACGCCTCGATCAGTTGGGCCGCCAGTTGCTCCGCATCAAGGTCCGCGCGAATCTCTCCCGATCCACGCTGGCCGGACCGCACACATTCCGCGATAGCCGTATCCCAGCGGTCGAGAATGCGGACGAGCTCGGCACGGACCTGGTCGCTGGATCCCCCGAGCTCGAGCGAGAGGTTGCCGACCAGGCAGCCGAGCAGGAAGTTGCCGGTTTCGTGTTCGTCGGCGAGCGCATGGAAGAAGCGGGTGATTCGCTCCCGCGCCGGCCCGTCCGCCTCCAGGATGGGCACCAGGCGCGCTTCGATATCGGCCCAGTAGTGCTCCAGGATGGCCGCGGCAAACGCCTCTTTGCTGGGGAAGTACGCGTAGAACGATCCCTTCGGCACGCCGGCGGCGTCGGTGATGTCTTTGACGCCGCTGGCCGCGAACCCACGCGCATGCACGAGATCCAGCCCTGCCGCCAACAGCCGGCGCGGCACGTCCGGGTTCGGTGGGCGGGGCATGCCACCGATATTAGCCGACCGGTCACTTATAGCGTCGGCGGCCGCATGGCCGCCTAAAACTCCTTGTGATTCACGTCGGTGACCAGGCCGCCGTCCATGATGTACTCGCTGCCGGTGGAGTAGGACGACTCGTCGCTGGCCAGGAAGAGCACAAAGGTCGCGACCTCGCGGACCTCGCCCGGGCGGCCCAGCGGGATGGTCACCATGTCCTCGGGCAGGTGGGCGGTCATCGGGGTGCGGATGAACCCCGGGTGTATCGAGTTGACCCGGATGTTGTGCGGCGCCAGCTCGAGGGCCGCCGACTTCGCCAGCCCGCGCACGCCCCACTTGGACGCGACGTAGGGGTGCACCATCGGCGCGCCGCGCAGGCCCTCGATGGAGGACACGTTGATGATCGAGCCGCCGCCGGCCGCGATCATCGGCTCGACCGCGGCCCGCATGCCCAAGAACGTCCCGGTCAGGTTGACGTCAATCACCTTCTGCCACTTGGCCAGATCGAAGTTCTTCAGCGAGCCGAGCGCCACGGTGCCGGCGTTGTTGACCAGCACGTTGAGCTTGCCGAATTCGCCGACCGCGGTGGCGACGGCGGCGTCCCACTGGTCTGGCTGGGTGACGTCGAGGTGCACGTAGCGCGCGGAGTCGCCGATCTCGTCGGCCAGCGCCTTGCCCTGGTCGTCGAGGATGTCGCCGATCACGACCTTGGCGCCCTCCTCGACCAGCAGCCGCGCGTCTTCGGCTCCCATGCCGCCGGCGCCACCACTGATCAGCGCAACCTTGCCGTCTACTCGACCCACGTGGGTCTCCTTTCGATTTAGGTGGTCACCAAAGTGCTTGGTGCGTACAGGCCTTTGCCCGTTACCAGCGGCAAGTCAAGTGTGGTCCGAATGCCCGGCGGCGCCGCGATCACGGCGGGGATGGCGTTGACGACGCGGCCCGCGGCGCCCGCGATCGCCGCGTGGTTGTGGTCGCCCTTGCGGCTGCTGGGAATGATGTCGACCGCATACGACGGCTCGCCGGTGATCTCGACGCGGTAGGAGCCGTCACCGGAGGCGGGCTGGGGCAGGTCGGGGCGCAGGTCGGGCCGCAGCCGGGTGACGTGCTCGATGACGATGGCCGGATGGCCGTTGACCATGCCGCGAATCTCGAACTGCAGCACCGCCACGGTGCCCTTGGCGACGTGCCCGACCGCGATGTCGAAATCCTCGGGGGCGGGCTCGCGCTGGTAGGACTCGGTGATCTCGTCGACCTCGATGCCGAGGCCGGCCGCCAGCTGACGGATCGCGGTGCCCCACGCGATGCTCAAGATGCCGGGCTGCAGCAGCATCGGGATCTCGTCCATCGGCTTGGCGAACCCCATGTAGTCCATGACCTCGGTTCCGTTGTACGACGCGTAGTCGTGGATCTCCATGCAGCGCACCTGCTCGATGCGCTGACACGTGCCGGCGAGCGCGAACGGGATCAGGTCGTTGGCGAACCCCGGGTCGACGCCGCTGATGAAGATGCTCGAATTGCCTTGCTTGGCAGCGTCTTCCACGCGGGCGATGTACTTGTCGGGCATCACGCCCCACGGGTACTGCAGCAGCCCCGGCGACGAGCCGACGACGTTGATGCCGGCGGCCAAGATGCGCATCACGTCGGCCATCGCCTCGGGCAGCCGAGTGTCGCCCATCGCGCAGTAGACGATGCAGTCGGGCTTGGCGGCGATGATGGCGTCCAGGTCGTCGACGGCGGCGACGCCGGTGACCACGCCGGTGTCCAGGCCGACGCCGCACAGCTCGCCGGCGTCCTTGCCCACCTTCTCGGGCGTCGAGACGCACACCCCGATCAGTTCGAACTGCGGGTTGGTGATGAGTTCGGCGAGGGCCAGCCCTCCGACATTTCCGGTGCCGACGTGCGCGACGCGGATCGCCATGACAGTCTCCGTCCCTGAAAACCCTGGACAACTTTTCTAGACAGTAGTCCATAAAATTTGGGTCGCATACCTGCGGGACTGGCCGCGGTCCGCGGGGCAGAATCAATCGCTGATGACACCACGCGAAGACCTTCAATTCACCTCCGGCGGCGACCTGATCAGCGCCTGGCTCTACCGGCCGGCCGGCGACGGGCCGGCGCCGCTGCTGGTGATGGCGCACGGCCTGGGCGCGGTGCGCAGCATGCGCCTGGACGCCTACGCCGAGCGGTTCAGCGCGGCCGGCTACGCCTGCCTGGTGTTCGACTACCGCAACTTCGGCGACAGCGAGGGCCGGCCGCGTCAGGTCCTCGACGTCGGCATGCAGCTCGCAGACTGGGCCGCGGCCGTCGCCTACGCCCGCACCCTCCCCGGCATCGACCCCGACCGGATCGCGTTGTGGGGCACCAGTTTTGCCGGCGGCCACGTGATCGCCACGGCGGCCCGGCTGCCGGGCATCGCCGCCGCGATCGCCCAATGCCCGTTCACCGACGGCCTCGCGTCCGCACGCACCATCACCAATCCGCTGGTCGCCGCGCGCATCACCGCCCGGGTGGTGCGCGACCTGCTGGCCCGCCGCCGCGGCCGCCCGCCGGTGATGGTCCCGACGGCCAATAGGCCCGGCGAGGTCGCGCTGATGAACACCCCCGACGCGTACGCCGGCTACCTGCGGCTGGTGCCCGACGGGGCCGAGTTGCGCAACGAGGTGGCCGCGCGAATCGCGTTGCAGGTCTTCAGCTATCGGCCCGGCCGCGAGACACCCAAGATCGAATGCCCGATCCTGTTCTGCGTGTGCGAAGCGGACTCGGTGGCGCCCGCGTCGGCCACGCTGCGCCACGCGGCCAGGGCGCCCCGCGGCGAGGTCAAGCTATATCCCGAGGGACATTTCGCGATCTACGTCGACGACGCCTTCGAGCGGGTGGTCGCCGACCAGATCGCGTTCCTGGACAAGCACCTGAAAGGCGCGCCCGCCTAGGGTCCGAGCGGGGACGTCGTGCGGATGGCTTCGTCGCGAATGAGCCCGCGCAGCAGCGCGGTGCTGAACTCGGCGGCGATCTCCTTGGCCGACCGCCGCCCGCTCGGGCGAAGCCAGCGGTAGGCACCCAGGGTCATGCCGATGTAGCCCAGCGCCAGCACGTGCGAGTCGCACGGGTAGAACTCGCCGTTGGCGATGCCGCGGTCGATCAGGCCGTGCACGTGGTGATAGACCTGGGCTTCCTTCTCCCGGACCTCGGCGACCTGCTCACTGGTGAACCATTCGGTGATGTAGGGCTGCTCCTGGAAGTACACCGCGGCCCGTTCCGGATCGCTGGCGATGCCGGTGAGCAGCCGGACGGTGTACTGGTAGAGGGCCTCGCGCGCCGTCCAGGACGGGTCGTCGTGCACGGCGGCCAGCGTGCCCTCGGCGGCCTGGCGGTAGATGTCGAACAGGATCAACGACTTGCTGGCGTAGTAGTGGTAGACCGTCGCCTTGTTCAGCCCGATCACGTCGGCCACATCGTCCATCCGGGTGCCGTGATAGCCGCGCGCAGCAAACAGCTTGGTGGCAACCGCCAGCAGCTCTTCGCGCCGGGTCAGCCCGTTCGGGGTGATGCTGTCGGTGGGCATCTGTTCTCACTATCGTCGGTATGGCCAGGCCAGGGGCGGTGCGGCCCAGAATAGCTATCAACTAACTGGTTGGACAGTTTAAGCAAAACGCCGGGTGTCACGTGCAGGCGTATGCGACTAGACTCCTGATCGAACGCGATGAGTCGAGAGGTGGGGCCGATGGATCCGAGTCCGGATTACGACGGAAGCGACGAGATCGAGTTCTTCATGCGGTACCTGACCTGGGGCTTGCGTGGGGTCACCGACGGAAACGGCTACCCGCCGCCGGCGTACCCGCCCGTCTAACCGCCCAGCGCAGCGGCGCTTTTTCCGCTGTTACAGCGCTTTGAGTTCCTCGGCGACCTCGGTCACCGATTTCTTCGCGTCGCCGAACAGCATGCTGGTGCCCTCGCCGTAGAACAGCGGGTTGTCGATGCCCGCGAAACCGGAGTTCATCGACCGCTTGAGCACAATCACCGACTTGGCCTTGTCCACGTTGAGGATCGGCATGCCGTAGATCGGGCTGGACGCGTCGTTGCGGGCCGCCGGGTTGGTGACGTCGTTGGCGCCGATGACGATCGCGACGTCGGTGCGGGCAAACTCGTCGTTGATATCGTCCATGTCCTTCATGGCGTCGTAGTCGACCTCGGCCTCGGCCAGCAACACGTTCATGTGGCCCGGCATCCGGCCGGCGACCGGATGGATGGCGTACTTGACCTCCACGCCCTTGTCTTCCAGCAGCGCCGCCATGTCCTTGACCGCGTGCTGGGCCTGGGCGACCGCGAGGCCGTAGCCGGGCACCACGATCACCTGGTTGGCGTAGGCCATCTGGATCGCGGCGTCGGCGGCCGAGGTGGCCTTGACGGTCTTGTCGCCGCTGTCGCCGCCGCTCGGCGCGATCCCGCCGCCGCCGAAGCCGCCGGCGACGATCGCGGGGATCGAGCGGTTCATGGCCTTGGCCATCAGGTTGGTCAGGATCGAACCGGACGCGCCGACGATCATGCCCGCGACGATCATCGCGGTGTTGTTCAGCGCCAGTCCCGCGGCCGCGGCCGAGAGCCCGGTCATCGCGTTCAGCAGCGAGATGACCACCGGCATGTCGGCGCCGCCGATGGGCAGCACCACCATCAGGCCCAGCACGCCCGCGGCGGCGAGGAGCCCGATCATCCACCAGAGCGGCGCGCCGCCGGTGCCCGGATGCGCGTGCAGGCCGATGACGACGGCCGCGGCCACCGCCCCGGCCAGCAGCAGCAGGTTGATCGGCTGCTGCGCCTTGCCGAAGCCGATCGGCGATCCGGAGATGATCTCCTGCAGCTTGCCGAACGCGATGATCGATCCCCAGAACGAGATCGACCCGATGACCGCGGCGAACAGCGATGCCACCACGATGTGCACGGTCGGCGACTCGCCGTGCTGGAAGGCCGAAAAACCTTGCGTCTCAATGAATTCCGCGAGCGCGATCAGCGCGACCGTGCCGCCGCCGACGCCGTTGAAGAACGCCACCAGCTGCGGCATGGCCGTCATCTTGGTGTAGCGGGCGGGCGGGACGCCGAGCACGACGCCCACCACCAGGCCGGCGATGATCAGCACCCACTGGTCGGTGTGGCGGATCTTGATCAGGGTCGCCACCACCGCCAGCGCCATGCCGACCGCGGCGATCAGGTTGCCGCGCACCGCCGTCTTGGGTCCGGTCAGGCCCATCAGGCCGTAGATGAAGAGGGCGAACGAGATGATGTAGAGGCCGATAACCAGGTAATTCATTTGGCGGCCGGCGCTTCCGTGCTCTCGGCCTTGGCGGGCAGCGGCTTCTTTTTGCCCTTGAACATGCCCAGCATCCGGTCGGTGACGATGAACCCGCCGATGACGTTCAGGGTTCCGAACACCACCGCGACGAACAGGATGATCTGCACCGCCAGCGAGGGGTGCTCGACCGAGCCGAACACCACCAGCGCGCCCAGCACCACGATGCCGTGGATGGCGTTGGTGCCCGACATCAGCGGCGTGTGCAGCGTGTTGGGCACCTTGGAAATGACCGCGAACCCGACGAATCCGGACAGCACCAGGATTGCCAGGTTGGCCAATAGCTCGTCGTACATGTAGTCCTCTCAGTCCCGCGTCACGCAGGAGTCCGCGACGACCTCGTCGTCGAAGTCGGGGGCCAGCTTGCCGTCGGTGAGCAGCAGGTCCAGCAGTGCGGTGATGTTCTTGCTGTAGAGCTCGCTGGCGTGCTCGGGCATGGTGGCCGGCAGGTTCAGCGGCGAGGCGATGGTGACGTCGTGCTTGACGACGGTCTGGCCGGGCTCGGTGAGCTCGCAGTTGCCGCCGGTCTCGCCGGCCAGGTCCACCACCACGCTGCCGGGCTTCATCGCCTCCACCGCCGCCGCGGTGACCAGGCGTGGCGCCGGGCGTCCGGGGACCAGCGCCGTGGTGATCACGACGTCGAAGCCGCTGATCGCCTTCTCCAAAGCCTTCTGCTGCTGGGCGCGCTCCTCGTCGGTCAGCTCACGGGCGTAGCCACCCTCGCCGGAGGCGTCGATTCCGATGTCGAGCCATTGCGCGCCCACCGAGCGCACCTGGTCGGCCACCTCGGGCCGGACGTCGTAGCCGGTGGTACGGGCGCCCAGCCGTTTGGCCGTCGCCAGCGCCTGCAGCCCGGCCACCCCGACGCCGAGCACCAGCACGGTGGCCGGCTTCACGGTGCCGGCCGCCGTCGTCAGCATCGGGAAGAACCGGGTGGACTCCGAGGCCGCCAGCAGCACCGCTTTATAACCGGCCACGTTGCCCTGCGACGACAGCGCGTCCATCGCCTGGGCCCGCGAGATCCGCGGGATGGCCTCGAGCGCGAACGCCTGCACGCCCGCCTGCTTCAGCGCACCGATCGAGTTCTCGGCGTTGCGCGGCGCGAGGAAACCGATCAGCGTCTGACCGCTGTGCAGCTTGGCGACCTCGGCCTGGGTCGGCGGCGCCACCTTGACCACCACGTCGGCGGCCCACGCGTCGCCGATGCTGGCCCCGGCCTCGGTGTAGAGCGCGTCGGGCAGCAACGCCCGCTCCCCCGCGCCGGATTCGACCACCACCGCCACGCCGCTGTTCACCAGCGACGCGACCGCCTTCGGCACCAGCGCGACCCGCCGCTCGTCGGGGCCGGATTCGGCGACCACTCCTACCGTCGTCTGCGCATTTGTCATGGCGCGTACATCTACTTTCCGTACTTTCCCGTACTGTCCCTGCCGATGGACGTGGCGCCGGCTCGGCCGCGCGCTTCGCTACCTTAACCAGGTTTCACCATGGACGCGTCAACGGCTCCGGCGGCCCAAGGCGGGATACCCCGGCCGAAGGCGATCGACGCTCCGGTCGATGGTTCGCCGCCGCCGCGCGACGCAGTAGCGCCCGCACCGTTGTGAGGTCACAAGCCGGCGTTGTTGCTACCAAAGCGGGATGTCGTGGCCGTGTTCGGACTCCGGTCGGGGCCCGAAGTAGCGCCGCTGCGATTGCTCGATCGGCACGTCGTTGATGCTGGCTTCGCGCCGCGCCATCAGTCCGGACTCGGTGAACTCCCATAGCTCGTTGCCGTAGCTGCGATACCACTGGCCGGACGCGTCGCGGCACTCGTACTGGAACCGCACCGCGATGCGGTTGTCGTGGAAGTCCCAAAGGCTCTTGCGCAGTGCGTAATCCAGTTCGCGCTGCCACTTGCGGGTCAGAAACGCCACGATCTCGTCGCGGCCCACGACGTGTTCGTCGCGATTGCGCCACTGTGAATCGACGGTGTAGGACAGGCTGACGCGGTGGGGATCGCGGGTGTTCCAGGCGTCCTCGGCCGCCTGCACTTTCTGGATCGCGGTTTCCCGGGTGAACGGCGGGAACGGGGGGCGGGCTTCACTCATGCCTCTATCGTGCCGCCCCGCCGGCGCGCTTTCACCCCGGCGTAAGCACCGCGCTGACGACCGGAAACCCGGCGACTCGACACGTGTCCTATCGTGACGGGCATGGACTTCGCGATGTCGGCCAAAGCCATCGACTACCACAAGCGACTGTCCGACTTCATGACCGAGTACGTCTTTCCGGCCGAGGCCGAATACGACAAATACCGTGAAGAAGCCGGCCCACACGATCACACGGTCCCGCCCGTCATCGAGGACCTCAAGGTCAAGGCCAAAGAGCGGGGACTGTGGAACCTGTTCCTGCCGGCCGAATCGGGGTTGACCAACCTCGAGTACGCCCCGCTGGCCGAGCTCACCGGCTGGAGCCTGGAGCTCGCGCCCGAGGCGGTCAACTGCGCGGCGCCAGACACCGGGAACATGGAGACCCTGCACCTGTTCGCCACCGAGGAGCAGCGCAAGCAGTGGCTGGAGCCGTTGTTGGCGGGCGAGATCCGCAGCGCGTTCTCGATGACCGAGCCGGCGGTCGCCAGCAGCGACGCCCGCAACATCGAGACGTCGATCGTGCGCGACGGCGCCGACTACGTCATCAACGGCCGTAAATGGTGGACCTCGGGCGCGGCCGACCCGCGCTGCAAGATCCTGATCGTGATGGGCCGCACCAACCCCGACGCCGCCAGTCACCAGCAGCAGTCGATGGTGCTGGTGCCGATGGACACCCCTGGCGTGACGGTGGTGCGCTCGACGTCGGTGTTCGGCTGGCAGGACCAGCACGGGCACTGCGAGATCATCTACGACAACGTGCGGGTGCCAACCACCAATCTGCTCGGTGAGGAGGGCGGCGGCTTCGCGATCGCCCAGGCCCGGCTGGGCCCGGGCCGCATCCACCACTGTATGCGCGCGCTCGGCGGCGCCGAACGTGCGCTGGCGCTGATGGTGCACCGCGCGAACAACCGCATCGCCTTCGGCCGGCCGCTGGCCGACCAGGGTCTGGTGCAGCAAGCAATTGCGAAGTCCCGCAACGAGATCGACCAGGCCCGCTTGCTGTGCGAAAAAGCGGCGTGGACCATCGATCAGCACGGCAACAAGGCCGCCCACCTGTTGGTCTCGCAGATCAAGGCGGTGGCACCGCAGGTCGCGTGCGACGTCATCGACCGCGCCATCCAGGTACACGGCGCCGCCGGCGTCAGCGACGACACGGTGCTGGCCCGCCTCTACGGCTGGCACCGCGCCATGCGCATCTTCGACGGACCCGACGAGGTGCACATGCGGACCATCGCGCGCACCGAGATCGGCCGCGAACAGTCGGCCTTCGCCGCGGCGGTCACCGCAGGATGACCGAGGCGTTGCGAGAACTATCCGGCGCGTGGAACTTTCGCGACGTCGCCGACGGCGCGAGCGCGCTTCGGCCCGGGCGGCTGTTCCGGTCCGGTGAGCTGAGCCGGCTCGACGACGCCGGACGCGCAACGCTGCTCGAGCTGGGCATCACCGATGTCGCCGACCTGCGCGCGAACCAGGAAGTCGCCCGGCGCGGCCCGGGGCTGGTCCCCGACGGCGTCGAGATCCACCGGCTGCCCCTTCCCGACCTCGGCGACGATGCACCGACCGACAACGAGGCCCCGCACGAGCACGCGTTCCGTCGGCTGTTCGAAGGCGACCCGAACCAATCCGACGAGGCCGTCAACGAGGCCGCCGTTCGTCACATGATCGACGAGTACCGGCAGTTTCCGACCCGCAACGGGGCGCAACGTGCTGTGCGGCAAGTCTTTTCGCTGCTGGGTGCCGGGCGCCCGGTGCTCACGCACTGCTTCGCGGGCAAAGATCGGACCGGTTTCGTGATCGCGACGGTGCTGGAAGTGCTTGGCGTCGACCGCGACACCATCATCGCCGACTACCTGCGCAGCAACGCCGCGGTCCCCCAACTCCGGGACCACATCTCCGAGATGATCAAGCAGCGCTCCGACGTCGAGCTCACCCCGGAAGTCATGACGTTCACCGAAGCGCGGCTGTCCGACGGAGTCCTCGGCGTGCGTCCGGAATACCTGGACGCCGCTTTCCAATCGATCGACGACGAATTCGGGTCCCTGGACGCCTATTTACGCGACGCGGGTGTCAGCGAGGCGGACGTCGAACGCCTGCGCGGCGAACTGCTCGCCTGACTCGCTGACCACCCGGTCGCGGCTGGCTCAGCCCAGCTTGAAGTCCGCCTGCTTCGCCGCGGACAGATCGGTGATCTCGCCCCACTGCGAGGCGATGTCCTCCACCGTCGGCGGCTTGTCGTAGTTGACGCCCGCGTTCTGGAACAGCGCGACGCGCTGCACCTTGCCGCCACCGACGACGAAAACCGAAGCGCTGTTCGGGTTTTCCTCGGTGCACAGGTAGGCCACCACGGGTGCGACGTATTCGGGGGTCAGCTTCTCGAGCACCTCCTTGGGCAGGATGTCCTCGGTCATGCGGGTGGCGGCGATCGGGGCGACCGCGTTGGCGTGGATGTTGTACTTCGCACCCTCCAGCGCCAGGCTGTTGATCAGGCCGACGAGGCCGAGTTTGGCTGCGCCGTAGTTGGTTTGGCCGAAGTTACCGAACAGCCCGCTGGTGGAGGTGGCGACGACGACGCGGCCGTAGCTCTGCTCACGGAAGTGCGGCCAGGCGGCGCGGATGACGTTGTAGCCGCCGTAGAGGTGCACCTTGAGCACGGCGTCCCAGTTCTCGAAGGACATCTTGTGGAAGGTGCCGTCGCGCAGTATGCCGGCGTTGCTGACCACGCCGTGCACGGCGCCGAATTCGTCGAGCGCGGTTTTGATGATGTTCTCGGCGCCCTCGGGTTCGGCGACGCTGTCGTAGTTGGCGACCGCCCGCCCGCCGGCGTCCTTGATCTCCTGGACCACCTGGTCGGCCATGTTATGGCCGGCGCCGGTGCCGTCACGCGAACCGCCGAGGTCGTTGACGACGACGCTGGCGCCCTCCTTGGCGAGGGTCAGGGCGTACTCACGGCCCAGGCCTCCACCGGCTCCGGTGACGACGATGACGCGATCCTGCACTCCGGGCATACGTTTCCTCTCTGCTGTGAAAAACTCAGTGTTGCAACGGTTTCGGTGAAACCAGGGTCAGAACATTCGGCGGGCCATCTTGAAGGCCCGCTCGGTGTACGGAGGGTAGATGAAGCTCGACAGGTCGGGCCGAGTGGGTTTGGTCAACACCGACTTGCGGTGGCTGAACTCCTCGAAGCCATAGCGGCCGTGGTAGGCCCCCATCCCCGAAGCGCCGACCCCACCAAACGGCAGCTTGGCCGTCGACACCTGGAAGGCGATGTGGTTGACCAGCATGCCGCCGGCCGGCACCTCCTTGATCACCCGCTCGCGCGTCTCGCGCCGCTTGGTGAACAGGTAGGCCGACAGCGGCTTGGGCCTTGAGTTCACGAAACGTATTGCCTCGTCCAGGTTTTGGACGGTGACCACCGGCAGGACGGGACCGAAGATCTCGTTCTGCATCAGCGGCCCGTTCGGGTCGGGGTCAACCACGACGGCGGGCTGGATGCGCAGGTTCGACGCGTCGCAGGCCCCGCCGACGGTGACCTTGCCGTCTCCGCTGGACAGGTAACCGCTGATCCGGTCGAATTGGCGCTGATTGACCACCCGCATGCCGCCCGGCTTGTCCGAGGTGAACTTGGTGATGGCGGCACCGATCTTGTCGACCAGTTCATCGCGAATCGTGGCGTCCGCCAGGACGTAATCGGGTGCCACACAGGTCTGTCCGGCGTTGAGCAGTTTCATCCAGGCGATCCGCTTGGCCGCCACCTCCACGTCGGCGTCGGCGGCGACGATGACCGGGCTCTTGCCGCCGAGCTCCAGAGTGCAGGGCGTCAGGTGCGGTGCCGCGCCCTCGTAGACCTTGCGGCCGATCTCGGTGCCGCCGGTGAACAGCACGCGGTCCAAGCCTTGGGCGATGAGCTCCTGGCTCGTCGCGCCGTCGCCCTCGACCACCGCGATGGCGTCCTGGTCGAGATACTTCGGCACCAGCTCGGCCATCAGGTGCGCGGACGCCGCCGCGATCTCGGACGGCTTGAGGATGACGGCGTTTCCGGCGGCGATCGCTCCGACGGCCGGACCCAGGGTCAAATAGAACGGGTAGTTCCAGGCGCCGATGATCAACACGGTGCCGTAGGGCTCGTACTCGATCCAACCGCGGCCGGGAAGTTGCGGCACCTCCAGCAGCTGGTACTTGCGGCGGGTCCACCTCCGCACCTTCTTGGCCGCGTACTTGGCTTCGCCGGCGGTGGTGGCGATGTCAGCGATGTAGGCCTCGAAGGGGCTGCGGTCCAGGTCTTCGGCGAGCGCGGCGGCGATCGCGGCCTCGTTCTCCTCCATCAGCTTCGCCAGTTGCAGCAGCTGCCGCTTGCGCCATTCGACGTCGCGGGTACGTCCGGTGGCGAAGGTCTGACGAAGGCGGGCAACCGTGGCGGGGACGTCGGCCGCAGCCGCCCCGTTGGTGGAGTCCTTGGCGAGCGATGTCTGCGATGCAACCGATTCGGTGGTCATCATTGTCCTTCCCGAGCAGAGTCCCGCTGCAAGGCGGCCGCTCATCGGTGATAACCGCGATACTAACCATCCGGTTGGGAGAGCAATAGGAAGGATCCGCCCAACCCCGGTCTCCCGGGCAGTACCACCGCGGTTGCGGGCGCGCGGTTACTTGACGCAGGGCACCTTCGCCGCGGTCATCTGGCTGAGGTCGGTCGGCGCCGGGGCGCGGTCGCCGGTGCCGGTGGCGGCGACGGCACTCACCTGCCCGGACCCCGACGGGTCGGTCGTCGCGCCGGGGTGGGCGAGGTAGTCCGCCGCGGGAAATGCCGTCCCCACCGTCAGCCGCACGGTGCCCGCGGCCACGGCGCCGTTCGCCGTCGCGGGCATGTGCAGCTGGTCGGCCAGGAGCTGCGCGCCGCGGTCCGCCCCGGGGCCGTATTCGATGACGCTGTCGTCGGCCGGGGCCGCCGCGGTCGTGGCGCTGCCGCGGGTGAAGCCGCGGGCCGCGAAGGCCTCCTCGATGGCGGCCGCGAGTCCGTCCCGTGCGGCCGCGTTGACGACGTCGAGGATCACGGGTTCGGTCAGCACGGGTGCCGGCTGGGTGGCCGGTGACGCGGCCTCGAGCGCGACCGGCGTGTCGGACATGAAGCGCTCGTTGACGATGCGCCGGATCGTCGTAAGGTCGACCTGGTTGATGTCGGACCCGTTGGCGTCCTTGCCGAAGCCGGAGATGGGCAGGGTGTACAGCGACAGCGGCCGCTCACTCAATTGCGAGGCCCGCGAGGCCAATTCCATGATGTCGAGCCCGTCGTCGACGGCGACGTTGTCGCGGGCGACCTGCAGCAGCTTACGCAGCCCGCTCACGCTGGACAGCGCACCACCGCTGCGAGCCGCCTGGACCAACGACACCAGGAACGCCTGCTGCCGTCGCGTCCGGTCGAAATCGGTGAAGGAGCCGTCGTTTTCGTCGCGGCGCTGCCGCACGAAGGCCATCGCGTCCGCGGCGTCGATGCGCTGCACCCCCTGATGGAAGTCGGCACCCGAATAGCTGTCCCGCGTATCGGCGTTGAGGCACACCGTGATCGGCTCGACGGCCTTGGCGATTTGAAAGAACGCGCCCAGCGTGATCTCGACGAAGTGGTCGACGGAGATCCCCAGAAAGTCGTTGACGGCGCTGATTTCGGCCTTGCGCCCAGCCTCGCGGGCGGTCTGCTCGCGGGCCGCCAGATTGGTGGCGCCCGCCCCACCCGATTTCCCGGCCGCCTGCGAATTCAGCGACTGCTGATAGGCCAGCCCGTAGGCCTGCTTGATCTTGCCGGCGCAGACCGACCCCGGGCAGCCCGGTAGCTCCGCGTAGTCGTCGCGCGGAATCGAGATCGCGGTGACGGGCCCGTCACCGTCCGAAAGATGCACGACGATAAGGACATTCGCGTTGTAGCCGCCGGAGCTTTCGTCCCCGGCGTGCAGCGCGTCGTAGATCTCCTGGGGCAGCGGCTGACCGTTTTGATCCAACCTGCTGTCCAAGCCCATCAGCAAGATGTTCTGGTTGCCGTCCAGCGTCGTCGCCGCATGGGGCAGCGCGTGCGAGATGATGATCCTGCCCAGCGCGGTGTGGTAGCCCGTCCAGCCGACGCCGGTGATGGCCATGACGAACGCCGACGCGATGCTGGCGACCAGGCGGCCCTTGAGCAGCACCCAACGGTGCGATCGCCCCGATCCGCCACTGGCCATAATGAGTGACCATTGTCCCCGATGACCAGGCGAATTCCCGGTAACCGGAGCCGCGAGCCAACGGACGGTCGACGAGCCGGTGCGGGCCGCTACAGGCGCTCGGCGATGACGAAGTCGGAGAAGGCGTCCCGGTCTTCGTCGATTTCGGAACTCTGCACCCCACGACCCAGGCGGTGCATCTCGTCGATCGAGTTCTGCGCCGTGGCGCGCCAGCCGTGCTCGTTGAGCCAGTCGGCGAGGTTCGCACGGTGCTCGTCGCGGTACATCAGCTCGCCGACGTCGACGGTCTCCTCGAGGCCGAGCTGGTCGGCCACCTTTTTGAACCGTTCGCGCATCTGCTGGCGCCGCTCCTCGGCGTGCATGGGTGCGGTCTCGGCGGAGACGCGGCTGCCCGCCGGGCTGAGCTCGCCGATCTGCGTGAACAGCTTGTCCTGGGCTTCCGCGGGTAGGTACATCAGCAATCCCTCCGCCAGCCAGGCGGTGGGCCGGGCGGGGTCGAAGCCGGCCGCGCGCAGCGCGGTCGGCCAGTCCTCGCGCAGGTCGATCGCCACCTCGCGGCGGTCGGCCGACGGCGTGGCGCCGCTTTCGGCCAGCGTCGTGGTCTTGTAGTCCAGCACCTGGGGCTGGTCGATCTCGTAGACGGTGGTGCCGGCCGGCCAGTCGAGGCGGTACGCGCGCGAATCCAGACCCGACGCGAGGATCACCACCTGCCGGATCCCGGCGGCGACGGCGTTCGCGAAGTACTCGTCGAAGAAGTGGGTCCGCACCGCCTGGTAGCCGCGCATGTGCTGGATCCGGGCGGCGGATTCTTCGTCGATGGCTTCGATCTTGGCCACGACCTCCGGGTCGAGCATGGCCTCCCAGAGCACCTCGGCGCCGGCGTTGTTGACCAGCAGCCGGGCGTAGGGGTCGCGGATCAGCGCGTCGGGCTGCTCGGTCTCGATGGCCCGCGCCGCGGCGACCATCACCGCGGTGGTGCCGACGCTGCTCTTGATGTCCCAGGTGTCGTCGTGCGTGCGCAGTGAACTCATGGCGTTGCTCCTTGGATCGATCCTCGGTCAGGCGGTGGGCGTGCCGAGACGCGCCCGCAACAAGGTGCTGCGGACCGCCTCGTCGGTCAGGTCGTCGGGCACTGGACGCCCCAGCCGGGCCATCTCGTCGCGGTTACTCACGCTGTGCACCTGCCAGCCGTGCTCGGCCAGCCACGCCGCGGCGTCCGAACGGTCCGGCTCGTGGTACGTCAGCGCCTGGACGTTGACGTCCAGGCCGAGCCGCTCCCGCATCCGCAGCCAGCGCTGCGAGTTGCTGCGCGAGTTCATGCCGAACATCTCGATCGCGACCTGGCTGCCGGGTGCGCTCAGCGCGGTGAACATCTCGAACAGCCGGTCCTGGGCGTCGCTGGGCAGGTACGGGAGCAGGCCTTCGGCCAGCCACGCGGTGGGCCGCGTGCGGTCGAACCCGGCGGCGGTCAGGGCCGCGGGCCAGTCGTCGCGCAGGTCCACCGCGACGGGGTGCCGGATGGCGGCGGGCACGGCGCCGTGCTGCTGCAGGATGCCCGCCTTGTACTCGAGTACCTGCGGCTGGTCGATCTCGTAGACCACTGTGCCGGTCGGCCAGTCCAGCCGGTAGGCCCGGGAGTCGAGGCCGGCGGCCAAGATCACCACCTGGCGGATGCCGGCGTCGACGGCCTCGGTGAAGTACTCATCGAAGAAGTGGGTGCGCACGGCTTGGTAGTCGATGCCGCACCGATGCGCGCGCTGGCCGTGCTGATCGCCGTCGAGCCAGCCGAGCTCGGGGTCGGCCAGCCGGGCCCACGCCGGTCCGGCCGACGACACCAGCAGGCGGGCAAACTCGTCCCGGATCAGCGGATCGGGTCCGGCGGTCTCGGCGGCGCGCGACGCGGCGACGCCCAGCGCGGTGGCGCCGACGAGTTCGGTGATGGTCCAGCTGTCGCCGGCAGACCGTACGGAAGGCGGTGGCGAGGCATCCAGGTCAGTCATATCCCGACCATGGTACCGGGATAAGTTAGTTAGCCTATACGCTTTGTGCGCAACTTCACTGCGTCGAAGGGGCTAGGCCTCCGGCCGCCAGAGCGCGCCTTCCAGGAGCTGGCGCAGCATGCCTGTGACAGCCAGCATTTCCTTATAGCTCTTGATGTAACCCGCGTACAGGCCCACCCCCGAGATCACCACGAGCAGTGATTCGACCAACGCGGACGCATCGATGTCGGCGACGACCTCGCCGCGCTCGATCGCCTCGTTCACTTCGCGCATCAGAAATTCTCGCGCCACCCGCACGGAATCATTTTCGGTTGCGCTCCACTCCGGATGCCGCTGCGATTCGAGTACGCCGCCGATAATGAACGCCGAACCGGCGGGATTTTCCGAATTCGCTTTAACAGCCGCGGAGATGAACGCCGTCAGCCGTGCTACCAGCCCCGTCTCGCCTTCGGCCTGTTTAATTCCTGCTCCGATGATAAATTCATTTGTCTCGTCCATAACTTCGCGATAAAGCGCTCGTTTGCTCGAGAAATAATGGTTAATCGCCGGTCGGGTAAGGTCGGCGCGCGCCGCAATGGCCTGGAACGTCGCGCCGTCGTAGCCGCGCTCGCTGAAGACCAGACGGGCGGCTTGGATGATCCGCTGCCGCGTCTCGTCGGCTTTCGCGGCGGGCGGACGCCCCGGCCTGCGATTCCCCCGGGGATGCATTGCTAAAGTGTGCCACCCCCGCGGTGCGGCATTAGCGCATTTGGCGGAATGGTGCCAAACTTTCCAGCTCGGTAGTCCTCTAGCGCCTCGATCAATTCCGCCCGAGTGTTCATCACGAAAGGGCCGTAGTGGAATACCGGTTCGCGAATCGGCCGCCCGCCCAGAAGCAGCACATCAATGGCGCCCCGGACCGGCAGGCCGCTCGAATCCGGTGCCCGCTGGGCGCCGACCGTGATCCGATCGCCGGCTGACAGGACCGCTAACTGCCCCTGGCGGATCGGGTGCGCGACCGGACCGACGTACCCGCTGCCGGACAGCACGTAGGCCAGCGCGTTGAAATCGCGCCGCCACGGGATGTTGAGCCGGGCCCCGTTCTCGATGGTCGCGTGGGCGAGGGTGATCGGGGTGTGAGTGATGCCCGGACCCCGGTGGCCGCCGATCTCGCCGGCGATGATGCGGACCAACGCCCCGCCGTCGTCGGAGGCGAGCAGGGCAGCGTCGCCACCCTCGATGGCCTGATAGCGCGGGGGCGCGAACTTGTCCTTTTTCGGCAGGTTGACCCACAACTGGATGCCGTGGAAGAGCCCGCCGCTGTCGACCAGTTCGGCCGGCGGGGTCTCGATGTGCAGGATGCCGGACCCGGCTGTCATCCACTGCGTGGCGCCGTCGGCGATCAGGCCGCCGCCACCGTGCGAGTCCTGGTGCGCGAACTTCCCGTCGAGCATGTAGGTCACCGTTTCGAAGCCGCGGTGCGGATGCCAATCGGTGCCCCTGGGCTCGCCCGGTTGGTAGTCGACCTCACCCATCTGGTCCATGTGCACGAACGGGTCGAGCGCGGCGGTGCTGACGCCCGCGAAGGCGCGCACCACCGGAAAACCCTCGCCCTCGTAGCCGCGCGGGCAGGTGGTGATCGATCGGACGGCCCGCTCGGCATCCGCGGGGCCGGGGCCGCTCACTCGCGGCAGGGTCATGGTGTCAGCCGTGATTGCAGGCATCGGGCTCCTCGTTTAGTGGATGCCCATATAACCGGACTGAGGTCCACTTATTCCTGGGGCTCGTAACAGGCGGCCGATAGTTCCATAGGGCAATATTTGCTGACATAAATATTCGTCGCGGGTGCGAGTGACCTTCGAACATGGTTTCGACGCAACGATTGAAAAGAACGCTGGGAGGGTGACGGGCATGGGGCAGGACAAATCAGCCGGTCACCCGGCCCGCACGCGAAAGCCGGGGGCCGGGTTTCCGGGACAGCTCGCAAGCTGGCTGCGGGCGAATCAACTGGGCTTGTTTTGCGTGGCAATCGTGGTGGGGGTCGGCGCCGGGCTCGGCGCGGTGGCGTTCCGCTACCTGGTCTTCGGCTTTACCTGGCTGGCGACCGGCCATGACGAGTTCGGCCAACAGGGGTGGGCGGCCAGCGACCACCTGCCCTGGTTGGGGATCGCGTTATACGCGGTCATCCCCGTTATCGGCGGGTTGCTGTACGGGCCACTGATCAGCCGGTTCGCGCGCGAGGCGCGTGGCCACGGCGTCCCGGAAGTGATGATCGCCGTCGCAGAGAACGGCGGCCGCATCCGCCCGCAGGTGACGGTGGTGAAAGCGCTGGCCTCGGCGATGTGCATCGGGACCGGCGGCTCGGTCGGTCGGGAGGGGCCGATCGTGCAGATCGGTGCGGCGCTGGCATCAAGCTTCGGTCAATGGGTGCGGATGCCGGAGAATCGGCTAAGGGTGCTGGTGGCGTGCGGCGCCGCCGGCGGCATCTCGGCAACGTTCAACGCCCCGATCACCGGGGTGTTCTTCGCCGTCGAACTGATCCTGCGTGAACTCTCGGTCGAGGCGATCTTCACCATCATGCTTTCGGCAATGGTCGCCGACGTGATCGCCCGCGTGTTCTTCGGCTCCGCCCCTTTCCTCACGAAGCTTCCCGAGGGCATCGAGCTCAATCACATTGCCAATTACTTGCTGATCGCCCTTCTTGCGGCGGTCGCCGGGGTGCTGGGCATCGTGTTCAAAAACGTCCTGTACAAGACGGACGATCTGTGTGATCGGCTCTGGGGCGAGCGCCCGGACTGGGCGCGACCGGCGGTCGGTGGATTGGTGCTGGGCCTGCTGTTGCTCGCCGTGCCGCAGCTGTACGGGGTGGGCTACCCGGTCATGTACGCCGCCTTTGCCGGCCATTACGCTGTGTGGTTCCTGGTGGTCCTCGCCGGCGGCAAAATGCTGGCGTGCAGCTTGACCATCGGGATCGGCGGCTCCGGCGGCGTGTTCGCTCCGTCGTTGTTCGTGGGGGCTACTTCCGGCATGGCGTTCGGGCTGATCGTCCAGCACGTCATCGGCACTGCGGTGGGACATCCCGCGCTGTATGCCATCGTCGGCATGGGCGCGGTATTCGCTTCCGCCGCCCGGGCCCCGCTCACCGCGCTGGCCAGCACGGTCGAGATGACCGGCGACTTCACCCTGACATTGCCGGTCATGCTGGCCGTCGCCGTGGGAACCACGGTGTCGCGCGGGCTTTCCTACGGCACCATCTACACCGCCAAGCTGCTACGCCGGGGCATCGACATCGATCGCCCCGCCCCCGCCCACGCTTTTGCGGGCCTCACGGTCGCTGAGGCCATGCATCCATTTGCCACTCCACTGGACCTGACCCACCCGACAAGCGACACCACCCACGACAGAACACAACTCCTCGGCCCCGTGACCCGGATTCGGGAACCGCAGGCGCTGTTTGCCAACGACAGCCTCGCGCAGGCCCTGCGCCAGCTGGTGCTCTACGGCCGCGATGGACTACCGGTGATCGATACCAACGCGCACCGCGTTCAGGGTTGGCTGACCAACCAGAACGTGCTGCGCGCCGTCAGTGCCTACGTCACAGGTGTCGAACCCAGCCCCACCGCCGCGAATCTCGGCGGTGACTCCGCGGACCCGAAAAGTCCCGAGAACGAACACGATCCGCGAAGTCAACTCGACGGATACTGCATCATCGAGCACACTCTGGCGGCGGATTCGGCCGCGGTCGGACGCACGCTCGACGACCTCGATTGGCCGGCGGGCCACCTCCCGGTATCCGTAGTGCACAACCGGCAGCTGGTCGACGCCCAACCCGCCGTGCAACTCACGGCCGGAGACCGCATCAATGTCCTAGTCCCCAAAAAGTCCTAGTCCCCAAAAACGGTTCGCGGGACGCCGATTCCAAGCACCGTGACTAGCATAACCGTCAGGATTTGCCACGAGCGCTGCTTGCGGCGTCCTTCTCGGTGCTCTTGCCTTGGTGAGCCAACTCTCCGCCGGCGCTTTCCAGGTGCGCCCGGACGAACCATTGAAACTTCTCCAGCCGACCCGCCTGCCCGATCAGCAGGTCCTGGGTCACCTGGTCGAGTTCGTCTGTCTCGTCGATGTATTGGCGGATGTCCTCGATCACGCCGGTGTACACCAGATCCAGCGCGGCCAAGTGGGCCTGGACCGTGTCGCGGCCGACCGAATAGTCGTCCCACGAGCGGTCCTTGATGATGGCGCCGGGAGTACCCTGCGGCGAAGCACCAAGGGCCGCAATACGTTCGGCGACATCGTCGGCGAACCCGCGGACCGCATCCACCTGCGGGTCGATCATCTCGTGCACGCCGATGAAGTTGGGGCCCACCACGTTCCAGTGAATGTGCTTGAGCGTCAGGTGCAGATCGTTGTAGGTGCTCAGTTGCTTTTGCAGCAGTTCGGTGAGCCGCGCCGCCTGCTTGTCGGTCAATCCCGGAATCGTGAACTGAGTCATCGCTTGTTTCCTAGCTTCCTTCCATGGGGTTCACACACGGTTACTGCCCCGTTGGGTACCCGATGGCGATAGTGAAAAACGCGACGGATCAAAGTGAGTGGATTTGCTGCACCGGCAGCCGCGGCCCGCGGCGCGGTTCGTACGCCAGTCCGCTGGCCTCGAGGAGCCGGACCACGCGCTGGCGGTGCGGGCGCATCGGCTCGAGCAGTTCGAGCATGCCGGCGTCGTCGACGGGCCGCCCCAGCAACGTCCAGCCGATCATTTTGGGGATGTGGTAGTCGCCCACCGACACGGCGTCGGCGTCACCGAAGGCGCGTTGTGCCGTCTCGGCGGCGGTCCACTCCCCCACGCCCGGCAGCGACATGAGCGCCGCACGCGCCTGCCCGGCCGGCCCACCCGCCAGCCGCTCCACCGAGGAGGCCCGACGCGCGCAGGTCACCACCGCCTGCGCCCGTCTCGGGTCCACGTTGGCGCGATGAAACTCCCACGACGGGATGTATCTCCAGACCTCCGCGGCCGGCATGACGCGCATCCCGTCGGGCGCCGGCCCCGGCGCCGGCGTGCCGTACTTCGACACCAGCACCCGCCATGCGCGAAACGCATCGGCGCCGGGCACCCGCTGCTCGATGATGGCCGGGATCAGCGCCTCCAGCACCAGGCCGGTTCTTCCCAGGCGCAGGTGCGGCACCCGTTGCTGGGCGGCGGCAACCGTCGGATGGTGCGGCACGAAGTCCGAGTCGTCGTCCTCGAGACCGAGCAGGGCGGGCAGCATCTCGACGAACTCCTGCGCGCCGCCGCCCCACGCCACGGCGTGCGCGGTGTTGTGGGCGACGCGGCTGATCCGGGCCGTGACCGGACCGGTGGGTAGCAGGCTGGTACGCCAGATCGAGCCGTCACCGGGAGTCCGGAAGCACGGATCCCCCCGGCCGCGGCGAAGGGGCGCCAACGTGTGCCCGAAGCTGACGGCTCCGGGGAACACGACCGTGCGCGCGCTTTCCACCTGATGACTCCCCGACTGCCGTGATTGACCGTGAACTGCGTCCCACGTCAATATTGCGTTGTGATGACGCCGTTCGATGACCCGCAGGGCGAACTGGCCTGGATGTTCCTGCAGAGCACCAGCGACGGCGGCGATCTGGACGAGGGCTTCTCCCTGCTCAGCGACGACTTCACCTACTGGACGCTCTACACCCGCACGTCCTGTGACAAGGACGCGTTTCGGCGTGGGGTGGAGCGACGCAAACAGGAGCTCGAACTGACCATCGACCTGGTGCGCTGCGTCAACGAGGGGGAGACCGTGGTGGTGGAGGCGCAGGCCAGCGGCACCACGTCCGCCGGCGTCGAGTACGACAGCCCGTTCGTCTGCATCTTCGACACCCGTGACGGGCTGATCGTCTCGATGCGCCTCTACAGCGACACCCGCGCGGTGGCGACCGCGCTTCCCGGGTGGGTCCCCTACTGAGCTAGCACGCTGATGTCGGCCTTGTTGGGGTAGAACGCCACATGCCCGGCGACCGCCGCGACCGCCGGATACGGCTGCTCGTACGTCCAGATCACGTCGTCGATGGTGTCACCGGCCGAAGTGGTCACGCTGTAGTAGCTGGCGTCGCCCTTGAAGGGGCAGTACGTGCTGGTGTCCGTCCGGGTGAGCCGATCCTGTACCACGTCGGCGATCGGAATGTATTGCACCGCAGGCAAAGTGGCTTCACGCAGTTCCAGCGCGGCGGTGGTGTCGGCGACGAGCTCGCCATTGACGCGCACCTGCACCCGTCCCTTGGTCGGCTCGATGGTGATCGGGTGCCCCGCGTTGGGTTCTTTGATTTCCGGGTGGGCCATGGTGGTTCCTCCTTCAGGCGCCTATCAGTCGTTCAACGCGCGTCCGTGGCCTAGCCTTCCCGTTCGGCCGGGCCAAATGCGTAGCGGTGGTATTGCGCCATGTTCGCAGCCGCCTGAACCTGCGCCATGAGCTTGCCCAGGACTCGGGTTGGGCGGGGCAACCGCGCGAAGGTGTCGGACTCGAACCATCGTTCCCAGGCCAGCAGCCGCACCCCCGGAACGGCGTTGACGATGTCGTCGGGCCCGTTGATCGCCCAGTGCAGCGTGGATCCCGACCGCCGCACCACCGTGTTGAGCCATTGCGACTTGATCCCGAGCCAGTTGAACGCGTCGAACTGCAACTCGCCGGAACCGAATCGGTCGACCACCCGGCGCAGCAGCGCGATGCCGTCCCGCTCGGCGAGGTACATGGTCAGCCCCTCCCCGATCATCAGGGTGGGACGGTCGGCGGGGATGTCTTCCAGCCATGCCGGGTCGGTGACCGAGGCGGCGATGACGCGGTAGTGATCGGGGCTCGGGTAGAGCTGGGTGCGCAGCGCGACAACCTCGGGGTAGTCGACGTCGTACCACTCGACGTCCGCACCCGGCTGCACGCGGAAGAACCGGCTGTCCAGCCCGCAGCCCAGGTGCAGCACGGCCGAACGCGGATGCGCGGCAAGGAATTTGCGCGTCCAGTCGTCGAAGTGCGCCGACCGGGTGGTCACCGACGGCGCTCGCCGCGCCGTGATGGTGGTCTTCTTCCAGTCGTAGTCGATGCGCTCGACGATCTCCTTGGCGTACCGATCGCCCAGGATCGGCTTGTCGAAGTCGGCGTCCAGCGCCTTCGCGTAGAACGTCGCCAGCATGGTCTGGGGCGCCCCGGTGAGATCGACGGGTACTCGCGCGGTCGGCATACCGCCCGAGGCTAGTCCCCCACGACGGGCCGCGGCGCATCCTGAACGGCGATCGGCGTGGCGTTCAGCCGGGAGTCGCGCTCTTACCCTTGGCATTTCGCATCGCCGCCCAGAAGCGGGCCGCCTCGCGAATGGATTCCTCGACCGGGCGAGGCTGCCAGCCCAATTCGCGCACGGCCTTGCTGTGGTCGACGGGCGCTTCGGCACGCATCATGCGCACCGAGGCGAGGCTGAGTTCGGCGTCCTTGCCGGTGAGCCGGGCCCGCACGTCGCCCAGCGCACCCAGGGCGTAGAGCATCGGAACGGAGATCGAGCGCCGCGGCGGCGGCACCCCGGCCTCGTCGGCCGCGATCCGGACCACCTCTTTCAACGCGATCATCCGCTCGGAGATCAGGTATCGCTCGCCGATGCGGCCGCGTTCGGCGGCCAGGATCATGGCCCGGGCCGCGTCGGTGACGCCCACGACCTCCAGCTGGATGCCCTCCATCGTGAAGGGCAGCTTGCCGAAGACCGCGCCGGCGATGAACGCACCGTGCGGGGTGCGACCCCAATCGCCGTCGCCGTATGTCGTCGACACGCACATCGCCACCGCGGGCAGGCCGGACTCGGCCACGTAACGCATCACCAGGTTCTCGGCCTGCACCCGGGACTTGACGTAGTCCGACAGCCCGCGACTGCCCACGACGTCGTCTTCGGTCGCCACGTGCCCGCGGCGCCGGCCGACGGTCGTGTAGGTGCTGGTGAAGACGAACCGGCGCAGGCCGGGTTGCGCGATTGCCACATCGAGGACGTTGCGCAGCCCCTCGACGTTGGTGCGAAACAGCGGAGAGGTGTCGCGCAGCCAGGCGCGGGTGTCGACGACGCAGTAGTAGACGTCATCCACGCCGTCCATCGCCGCGCGCAGCACGGCGGTGTCGAACACGTCGCCGTGAAACCGGGTGACGTCCAGGTCGTCGATGGAGCGCGTGTTGGCGTTCGGCCGCACCATGGCCCGGACTTCGAAACCGTCGGCGACGAGCTGGCGGGTCACATGCGAACCCAGGAAGCCGTTGGCGCCGATGACGAGCTTGGGTCTGGTGGTCACTGGGCCCCTCCGTACTGGTCCATGAAACGCGCGGCTTCCTCGTCGAGGGTGCCGAGCTCTTGGGCCTTGCGGCACCACTTCAACGTCGCCCGCACGAAGCGCAACGGGTTGTAGATGTCTTCCTGTTGACGCCACAGGCCGTCACCGGCGTAGGTGATGATCGAGATGTTCGTCGCGCTGATGACGGTGCCGTCGCCCGGATCGCGCATCGGGTTGTCGAGCTCCATGATGATGCGCCCGGTGGCCTCGTCGATCACCGACCACAGCGACGGGAAAGCGACCATGTGGCTGCCGGGAAAGCTGCCCATCGTCCTGCTGATCCACTCGCGGACCTCGTCGCGGCCGTGCATGGTGCCCGCCGCGTGTTCGATGTAGACCACATCGGGCGTGTAGTGCTGCACCCACGCGTCCCAGTCCTGCGACCGCGCCGCCGCATCGACGGTCGCTTCGAACTTCTCGAACGCGGCGGCCAGTTCGCTACGCGAGAACTTCGGCGTGTTCATGATTTCGCGGCACCATTGCAGCTCATCGGCGGAGTGTAGCCTGGCCTTGTTCCTGCCCGAGTGCTAGCCGGTTATGGAGGACGAAGCATGACCAACCAGAAAGCGATTCTCGCCGGCGGCTGCTTCTGGGGGATGCAGGAACTGATCCGCAAGCAGCCGGGCGTGGTTTCGACGCGGGTCGGTTACACCGGCGGTGACGTCCCCAATGCGACCTACCGCAATCACGGCACCCACGCCGAAGCCATCGAGATCATCTACGACCCGGCGGTCACCGACTACCGCACGATCCTGGAGTTCTTCTTCCAGATCCACGATCCGACAACGAAAGACCGGCAGGGCAACGACCGGGGCACCAGTTACCGGTCGGCCATCTTCTATCTGGACGAGGACCAGAAGCGGATCGCGCTGGACACCATCGCCGATGTCGAGGCATCGGGGCTATGGCCCGGCAAGGTGGTGACCGAGGTCAGCCCGGCCGGCGACTTCTGGGAAGCCGAACCCGAGCACCAGGACTACCTGCAGCACTACCCCAACGGGTACACCTGCCACTTCATCCGCCCGGGCTGGAAACTGCCGCGTCGCGCGGCCGCCGGCCAGTAGGCGGAGCCTAGCGCCGAGTTCAGCGGCGGCGCATCACGATTCGGCCGCCGTCCTTCGGGGTGAACGCGACCCCGCGGCCGTGCCAGCGCTCGCCGGGAGCGTCCGTCGTCTCAATGGTCAAGTTTCGCAACACCGTTCGTAGCACGACGTCCATTTCCATGTTCGCGAACGCCGCCCCAACGCACCGACGCGTCCCGCCGCCGAACGGGATCCACGACAGCGCCGACGGTTTCGTGTCGATGAACCGTTGCGGGTTGAACCGTCCGGGATCGGGGAACACATCGGGGTTGTCGTGTATCTGGGCGATGCCGACGATGATCGAATAGCCGCGCGGGATCACCCATTCGCCGAGCCGGTAGGCCTCGGGGTAGACATGGCGACCGGCGAAATCGATGACGGTCCTTGCTCGCTGGACCTCCAGGATCGTCGCCTGGCGCAGCTCGTTGCCGCCATCACTGGCCCCGTCGGCCTCCTCGACAAGCCTCGCCAGCAGCTCCGGGTGCCGGCTGATCCGCTCGAATGCCCAAGCCAGCGTTGAGGCGGTGGTCTCGTGCCCGGCGGCCAGCAGAGCCAGGAGCTCGTCGCCGATCTCCTTGTGTGACATGGCCGCACCGTCGTCGTAGGTGCTGCGCAGCAGCAGCGCGAGCACGTCGGTCCGCTCGGCGAACTCCGGGTCGGCCCGCTCCGCGGCGATCAGCTTCTCGATGACGTCGTCGTATTGACGCCGCCACTTGTCCAGCCGGCCCCATAGGCCGAACCGGGAATAGCGCTTCGGCTTCGGTAGCGCCGCAAGGCGTGAACCCAGGGTGACCCACGGCGGGATGAGGCGGCGCAGCTCGTCGAGTTCGGCGCCCTCGGCGCCGAAGACCGCGCGCAGGATCGCGTTGAGCGTGATTCGCATCATCGGCGGCAGCGTCGGGAATGACCTGCCCTCCGGCCAGTCGGCCATCTCGCGCAGCGTCTCTTCTTCGATGATGGCCTCGTAATTCTTCATGCTCTTGCCGTGAAACGGCGGCGCCAGCAGCCGCCGCCGCCGCCGGTGGTCATCACCCTCGAGCCCGAATACCGAGCCGGAGCCGAACAGCCTGCTCAAATTGGGCTGGATGTTGCCGAGTTCGTCTGGGCTGGTGGTGAAGATCTGCTTAGCCAGCTGAGGGTCGCTGACCATGATGACACGCCCCCACATCGGCAGGCGCAGCGTGAAGACGTTGCCATAACGGCGTGACAGGCGTCGCATCATCATTCGTCGTGACGCGGCAAAGCCGATGCCCTGCAATAGCTTCGGGCTTCGGACGGCAGGTGGCAAATGGGCCGGGGCCGATGGGACGGTGGCTAGTTCACTCATGGCGTCATTGCTCCCCACATCTGCCGGGCCGGAATTGGTACCGCGATGTACCACGGACCTTTTCCGAGTACGGTACTCTGCAGTACCAAAGCTGACAAGATGCGTTTCGAACCGAACGGGGGCGCTGGCCGTGACCTCAGCAATGACAGCAACGGCCGGCGACCCCGATCTCGGCGAGGTCGATCCGTTTCGAATCCGGTTGCTCGACGGCCTCGCCACCTCGATCAGCGAGCGCGGTTACCGCGCCAGCACGGTCGCCGACGTCGTCCGCTACGCACGGACCTCCAAGCGCACCTTCTACGACCACTTCGGCGGCAAGGAAGAGTGCTTTCTGGAGCTGCTGGCCGTCGACATCGAGAAGTTGGGCGCCAAGATCGCGGCATCGGTCGATCCCGACGCCGATTGGCACGTCCAGATCCGTCAGGCGGTCGAGGCCTATGTGGGATACATCGAGGCCCGCCCGGCCATCACGTTGAGCTGGATCCGCGAACTGCCCTCGCTGGGTGCGGCCGCTCGCCCGGTCCAGCGCCGCGGGCTGCAGTTGCTGACCAGCCTGCTGATCGACCTCAGCGCCAGTCCCGGATTTCGGCGCGCCAAGCTGCCTCCGTTGACGGCGCCGTTGGCCGTGATCCTGTTGGGCGGTCTGCGTGAGCTCACCGCGCTTGCGGTCGAAGACGGTCGGGCCGTCCGTGAGATCGTCGAACCGGCCGTGGATGCCTCCGTCGCGCTGCTGGGGCCCCGGCACTGACGGCGTAGAACCCATCGCGCGAGTGGTTTTCGGGGCCTAGGCTCATCGCCGGAATGGCTTTCGCGGAAACGGAGGACCTAGCGATGCGGCTTTCAACCCGAAATCAGCTCAAGGGGACCATCACCGAGGTCGATCTCGGCACGGTGATGGCGGTGGTCAAGGTGACTCTCGACGGCGGCGACCAGGTGATCACGTCGTCGGTCACCAAGGATGCCGCGACCGACCTCGGCCTTCAGGTCGGTCAGAAGGCGACGGTGTTCATCAAGTCGACCGAAGTCACCATCGGCGTCGACTGACTCAGAGTTTCATGAACCCGCGCAACCGATCCAGCACCAAATCGGGTCGTTGCGCGACGATCCAGTGACCGACTCCGTCGACCAGCTCCACCTCGAAATCGCTTATGTGGTCGGCGTATCCGTCCAGAAGCCGCGGAGTGATCACCGGATCATCGGTACCGCTCAGCCAGCGCACCGGTACGTCGACTCGGTGATCGTCGTACTCACCCCCCAGCCAGCTGCGCATCTCTGTGGTCTGGAAGCTGCGATACCACCGCGATCCGGCCTCAGCGTGCCCTGGCTCGCGCATGCACTCCGCGTATAACCGCACGCTGTCCTCGGGCAGCGGGAACCCGCCGCCGACCCACGAACCCAGGATCCGGGGAAACCGCCAGTGGGGATCGCTGAGCACCCGAGGTCCGATCACGGGCAGCAACATCGGGACCTGATACCAGAAGCGCCAGAGGTCGCGGACCGCCGCCAAATCGAACTTCGCCCAGGGCGCCACGGTGTTGAGTCCGAAAAAGCCCGTCACCTTCTCCGGATGGCGCAACATCATGATGAAAGCCGCGGGCCCGCCCCAATCGTGGGCGACCAGCTTCACTTTGGCGATGCCCAAGTCGTCCAGCACGCCCGCAAGGTCCTCGGCCATCTCCGCCTTCAGGTACCGCGAGCGCGGCGCCGAACTCCAGCCCGCACCCCGCAGGTCGGGACACACCACCCGGTAACCATCGGCGGCCAGCGGACCGATCAGCTCGTGCCATTCCCACCAGTTCTCCGGGAAGCCGTGCACCAGCATGACGGCCGGTCCGTCGGCCGGACCGGCATCCGCGACATGGATGGTGACGCCGCTTCCCAGCTCGACGTACCTGTGTTCGACGCCGTCCAGCGCGGGCATGGTGACCATGCTTGAAAAGCTAGCGCACTGCGCCTATTTCAGGAACCGCTCGACGTAGGGCGCGAAGCGCTTCCGCAGGCTCTCCTCGTTCAGCCCGAACATCTCGTATGACGTTTCGACGTTGCCCAGCCGTCCGCGCCGGTGGCCCGTCAGGTAGTCGTCGACGGCCTTGCGCGCCTCGTCGGTGAACGGTTCGCCGGCCAGGGCATAGACCCGTTCGGCCACGCCGATTTCGTCGGCCATGAAGTCGTCGAAGCGAATGTCGATCGAGCGGTCCGGACCGATGGTGTCTCGATCGCGGATGAGTGCGGTGAGCATCTGATCGAGGCGGTCGATCCAGGAATTGGCGATCCGCTCCACCGGCACCGGCGAGCGGTGCATGCGGGCGGAGTAGGTGATCATCGCGATCATCGACAGTGCCACCGGGACGGGGTCGCGGTGGGTGAACACCACGATGCTGTCGGGAAAGACCCGATCCAGGACCGGCACCTGCTCGAGGTGTTGGGGCGATTTGAGCAGCCAGCGCCGACCACCGCGCAGGTACTGCATCGCCCGGAGTTGGGTGGCCAGGTATTCGTAGTGCGGTGTCTGGTCGTGCGCCTGGTAGTAGTCGCGCCAGCGGGGGACGTCGGCGAGCGTCTCCAGCAGCATCGTCGACACGTCGTTGGCCAGCAGCTGGATCTCTTCGTGGACGTGATCGGTGGTCATCTCGTGCATCAGCGCGAAATGCGGCATCACCATGTTGATCACCCCGACCGCGACGTCCATCCGGGTCCGACGCGGATCAGGTTGTACGTCAACCTCATTCGGCATCGGGAACGGTTCGTTGCTTTCCCAGTACGGCATGGTACGGAACGTCGGCGGCGCGGCCAGCAGATTGTGCAGGTGTGTGGTGCCGGTGCGGGGCAGCCCGGCGATGACCACCGGTGAACGCAGTTCGATCTCGTTGATCTCGGGATGGCGCCTCAGCAGGTCGGTCAACAGCAACCGGTTCTTGAGGACTTGCAGGAGTTGCCCGTAGAAGTTCACCCTCCCCGCGTCGTGCAGTCCGTCGATCTCGCGCAGGGCGGCGAGGTAGACCTCGAGGCGTTCCCGGTAGTCGTCGGGCCCGAAGTCGTCCAGGCCGGTGTCGGCGCTGGCCCGCGCGTGCAGCGCGGCGGCATCCAACGGGCACTCGGGCGCCATCGAGGCCATCATGTCCAGGATCTGCTGGCCCTCGGCGCTGAAGCGGGGCGAGGCCAGGTCGTCAAGGCGAACGGTCACGGCGACTTATGTTACTCTGAGTTTCGTAATGGTTGTGGATTTTGGCAGACCCCGTGATCCCCGGATCGACGCCGCGGTGCTTCGGGCGACCGTTGAGCTGCTGGGCGAAACCGGCTACCCCGGCTTGCTGGTCTCCGCCATCGCCGAACGCGCCGGCACCAGCAAGCCCGCCATCTACCGCCGCTGGCCCAGCAAGGCGCACCTGGTGCACGAGGCGGTGTTCCCGATCGGCGCCGGAACGGCCATCCCCGATACTGGGTCGACGGCCGAGGGCTTGCGCGAGATGGTCCGCCGCACAATGGCTTTCCTCACCACACCGGCCGCCAGGGCGGCCCTGCCCGGGCTGATCGGCGAGCTGGCCGCGGACCCGACGCTGCACTCGGCGTTGCTGGAGCGCTTCGCCGGAGTCATCGGCGGCGGGCTCGCCGACTGGCTGGCGGCCGCTGCGCTGCGCGGTGAGGTGCGCTCGGACGTGACCGCCGCCGAACTGGCCGAGACGATCGCCGGCGTCACGCTGGTCGCCCTGCTCACCCGCGTCACCGAACTCGACGATGCGTGGGTCGATCGCACCACCAGGTTGCTCCTGAAAGGAATCAGCGCATGACGCACCAATCGACCGAGGCGTGGCAGGAATTGCTGAAAACGCTTGGCGAACTGGGCCACTCGTTCCTCGAAGGTGACCGTGCCGTCACCGACGACCGGCACGTCGCCGACGGCTACCGGATGCTGGCCGCCACCCTGGGCGTGGCCCTGGACACCTACCTGTTCCCCGAACCGGGTCGGCCCCAGTTCGTCGCGGTGAACACGCCTTTCCGCCGCGACCGCCGCTGGGGCGGGGACAACACCGATGCCTACTACTACATATGCCCGGTCGATCCCGCCCGTCGATACCGCATCAGCGGCAATAGGGGTGACAGCGTGTACTTTTCGGTGACGGCGTACAACGAGCCGACGCCCGGCGCCTGGTCGGACCGGGTGGTGGCGATCGTCCGCGACACCGATCTCGACATCGACGCCGACGGCGACTTCGCCTTCGACTTTCCCGCCACGCCCGACGCGGCCGTGCTGATGACCCGCGACTACCAGGCCGATCCCCTGGCCGGCCGCCCGGTGACGTGGCACATCGAGGCGCTCGACGAGCCCGACCCGATCCGGCACGGCGACGCCGAGACCGCGGCGAACCTGCGCGCCGCCGCCACCTGGCTGCGCACCATGTTCGCCATCGTGCCGCTGGCCGTGGGAAATCGGGTGGCCGACCAACACGCGCTCGGGCACGAAACCGCCCACGCGGCTAATGAATTCGCCGATCCCTATCAGGTGCCGGACGCCAATTTCGGGTGGTCGGCGCGCGACGCCTGCTACTCGTACGGCAGTTTCGTGCTCGATGAGGACGAGGCGCTGGTGATCACGCACCGACCGCCGTCGTGCAGGTTCTGGAACCTGGTGGTGTGGAACCAGTTCATGGCGACGTTCGGCGCCCGGGACGCCCGGTGCTCCCTGAACGGCCACAGCGCCGTGGCGAACAGTGACGGTTCGGTGACGGTCGTCTTGTCCGCGGGCCCGACCGCGCATCCCAATTCGCTTACCACGCTGGGCTATCCACGCGGGAATCTGGCTTTTCGCTGGTTCCTTGCCGACGGCGTGCCGCAACGGCCCGAGGTGAAACTCGTCAAGGCGGTCGACGCGCCGACGGCCGTCACCTAGGCCGCCCCTGGAACTCGATTGCGCGGCCCAGCCAATGTGGATTTACGCGGCGATCGGCTCGGGCTCGGGCGACTTTTCGACGCCGGCCTTTGGCACCCACGAGTCCGGGAAGGTCAGCCGGACGATCTTGCGGACGACGGTGCCGAACTGACGCAGCAGCGGACCGCGGTTATAGGGGATGCCGTAGCGCCCGCAGATCTCCTGCACCTCCGGCGCGATGTCGGCGTAGCGGCGGGCCGGCATGTCCGGGAACAGGTGGTGCTCGATCTGGTGCGAGAGGTTGCCGGACAGCAGGTGAAAGATCTTGCCGCCGGTCAGGTTTGCCGAGCCGAGGATCTGGCGGAAGTACCACATGCCGCGTGACTCGTCCTTGGTTTCCTCGACGGTGAATTCCTGTGTCCCGTCCGGGAAGTGGCCGCAGAAGATGATCATGTACGACCACACGTTGCGCATCAGGTTGGCGGTCAGGTTGCCGGTGAAGACGAACGGCGCAAAGGGACCGGCCAGCAGCGGGAAGGCGACGTAGTCCTTCAGGGTCTGCCGACGGGTCTTGCGCCAGATCTCCCGCAGCACCTCACGCTTGTCCTGGAGCCGGATCTCGCCGGAGCGGATACGCTCGGTTTCCAGCTCGTGCAGCGCAACGCCGTACTGGAACAACACCATCAGCAGGAACGCGTAGATCGGGTTGCCGAGGAAGTACGGCTGCCAGCGCTGGTCTTCGCTCATCCGCAGGATTCCGTAGCCGATGTCGCGGTCCATCCCCACGATGTTGGTGTGGGTGTGATGCATGTAGTTGTGCGAGTGGCGCCATTGGTCGGCCGGGCACGCCGTGTCCCACTCGAAGGTGCGCCCGGAGATGGCCGGATCGCGCATCCAGTCGTACTGGCCGTGCATGATGTTGTGGCCGATCTCCATGTTGTCCAAGATCTTCGACAGGCCCAGCATCGCGGTGCCCGCCAGCCAAGCCGGGGGTAGGAACCCGGCGAACAACAGCGCCCGGCCACCGACCTCCAGCGCACGCTGGGCCTTGATGACGCGGCGGATGTAGTCGGCGTCCTGTTCGCCGAGTTCTGCCATCACACGTTCCTTGATGGCGTCGAGTTCCCGGCCGAATGCATCGGCCTGTTCGGGCGTCAGGGCAATCTTGGCGTTCGACATTGTTTGTCCTCCAGAAGTTTTCAGGGGCTGGAATGGTCGGTCGCTATAGCGACAGGTCCACGTCACCGACCGGAACGGACACGCAGATCTGCACGTCCTCGTCGGGGGCGGTCGAGACCGCACCGGTGACCAGGTTGCGCACGGTGCCGGCGGTTTTACGCCGCGTGCAGGTGTGGCAGATGCCCATTCGGCATCCGTTTTCGGGTGAGAGCCCGGCCGCTTCGGCCTGCTCCAACAGCGGGCGCCCGTCGTCGACGACGTCAACACCGCTGTCGGAGAACGTGACTCGACCGCCCGAGGGATTCGCCGGCACATCGAAGGCCGGCGGCACGAAGCTCTCGGTGTACACGTTGTCGCAGTGCGATCGGACCGCCTCGACCAAAGCGGCCGGGCCGCAGACGAATACCGCATCGGGTGACGGCATCGCGGTGGCCAGGTGCTCGGCACCGAAGCGTCCGGCGAGGTCGCCGCCGTCGGAGCGGGTGTAGCCGTGCAGCACCCGCACGCCGGGCATCGCCTTCAGCTCGTCGCGGTAGCAGGCCTCGGCCGGCGTGCGCGCGTAGTGAATGAATGCGATTTCGCCGTCGTGGCCCTGGGCGACGAGGGTCCGCAGCATCGACATCACCGGAGTGATCCCGCTTCCGCCCGAGACGAAGAGGATGCGCCGCGGGGTTTGCGTTCCCGGCAGCGTGAAGTCACCGCCGGTGCCGGCGAGACCGACCACCATCCCGCGGTGGGCGTGTTCGTAAAGATAGTTCGAGACCAGGCCGCCGTCGTGCCGACCGATCGTCAGCTCGAGGGTGGTACCGCCTTCGGCGTTGGCGGGCGAATAGCACCGGGTGTGGCGGCGGCCGTCGATCTCCACGGTCAGGTTGACGTACTGTCCGGCCTTGAGGGTGTGGGCGGCCAGGAAGGTGTCGTTGGGGGTCAGGGTCAGGGTGACGCTGCGGGGCGTGGCCCGGCGCACGTCGGTCACCTTGGCGCGGGCCTCGCCCAGCGTCCAGGTGGGCGCCACCAGTTCGGTGTAGCGGTCGACGCCGTGCGGGCCGGTCAGCAGGTCTAACAGCTCTGAACCCAACACGCGCTGCCGAAGGGTCCGCGCGAGGACTCGGCCAGAAGCTTGAGCGGTTTGAGTGAACATATGTACACCGTGCGACCGCGGAGGCCATGCAGTCAAGGGTTTAATGCCTGGCTGTGGTAGGGTTCACATAGTGAACAGCCGTACTCCTAGCTCACGGGGACGGGGCGCGGGGCGCGAACGCACACGGGAAAGCCAGTCGCGCGAGGAGCGCAAGGAGGCGACGCGCCGGGCCATCATCGCCGCGGCACTCAAGCTCCTGCAGGACCGCAGCTTCTCCAGTTTGAGCCTGCGCGAGGTGACGCGGGAGGTCGGGATCGTTCCGGCGGCGTTCTACCGGCATTTCGAATCGATGGAGGCCCTGGGGCTGGTCCTGATCGACGAGTCGTTCCGGAGCCTGCGCGACACGCTGCGCGACGCGCGTGCCGGAAAGCTCGACCCGAACCGGGTGATCGAGTCGTCCGTCGAGATCCTGGTCGCCAGCGTCGCCGACAGGCGCGAACACTGGCGGCTCATCGGCCGCGAGCGCAACAGCGGCTTGTCGGTGCTGCGCTACGCCATCCGTACCGAGATCCGGCTGATCACGTCCGAGCTGGCCACCGACCTGGCGCGATTCCCGGGCCTGAACAAGTGGACCACCGAGGATCTCAACGTGCTGGCGACCCTGTTCGTCAACGCCATGATCGTCATCGCGGAGGCCATCGAGGATTCGCAGAGCGCCGAGGCAACCGAGGACATTCGCCGGCTCGCGGTCAAGCAGTTGCGGATGATCGCGACCGGCATCGCCGGCTGGCGCAGCACGCCCTGATCCGATCGGCTGCAGTAAACAGCCGAGCACTGACTTACTCGTCGACGACCTCGTAGAGCGAGTCGCCGTCCTCGGGGGTGCCGTCGATCTGGCCCCGGTGGGCGCGCCGGGGACCGTCGTCGACCGGCTCAATGGCATCGGGGACGTCGGGCTCCTCGGCCGCCAGTCGGGCGTCGAGGGATTCGCCCTCGCGTTCTTCTCTGGCGGTCATGCCGAACCGGTCGGCCTCGCTCCAGCCCTCAGGCGGGTCGACGACGATGTCGCCGTCGTCGTTGCGCAACTCGTCCGAGTCGGTGCCTTCGCTCGGGTTCAAGGTGTCACCCGGGCCACCCTCCTCGGGGAAGTCCGCGGGATCCACGTCGGCCTGGGGGTTATCGCTCATGCCCATCCGGTTGCCCGCGGCGTCGGGGGGTTAAACGCGGGCGGCAGGCCTCCGGCCGCGCTCCTACCGTGGCGGACGCCACATGGCCCACAGGCTCGGCCCGCCGTCCGGCAGCACGATCTCACGGGTGACGCTGAAGCCGAAACGCTCGTAGTACGGCACGTTTTCGGGCTTGCTCGACTCGAGATAGGCCGGGCAGTACTCGGCGTCGCAGCGGTCCAACCGCGACCGCATCAACGCCTGACCAAATCCCTTGCCGCGAACCGCCGGATCGCTGCCGATCACCGCCAGGTACCAGTGCGGCTCCTCGGGATGCACGCTTTTCATCAATTCCTGTACGGCGCGTCCCCGCATCGAGCGCAGGCCGAACACCCGGATGAACGTCGGCGTCATCGCCAACTGGCCCCGCGGCGTCTCTTGCCACTGATCCGGCGGATCCCACAGCGCCGCCGCAACGATGTCCGCCCCCGCACCGGCCACCTCCACGCCGCCGCGGGCCAGGTGATGATGGCGGGTCATCGTCGCGAACAACCGGGACAGCTGCGCGATCCGCTTGTCCTGATCGGGCATCAGCCAGATCATCACCGGGTCGTCGTAGAACGCGCGGGCCAGGGTGCGCGACAGCGTGCGGACGTCGGCTTTCACTGCCGGGCGGACCTGCGGGGTCATCTGCACCACGCTAGTGCGTGTGAGGCCCGGCGTGACGGGTATGCCGACCCGGTGACCGGCATCTCGCGGCGAGCGTTCGGGCGGATAGCGGCCGGCGCCGGCGTGCTCGGGCCCGCCGGGCTGGCGCAGGGATGCGCGAAACCGGCTGCCGAGCACGGCAAGTCCAGCGGGCCGGCGCCCCCACCGGGCAAGGGCGTGGGCTTTGTCCTCTCGCACGAGCAGTTCCGCACCGACCAGCTGGTTGCGCAGGCTAAGGCGGCCGAACGCGCCGGCTTCCAACACGTATGGGCCAGCGACCACATTCAGCCGTGGCAGGACAACGAAGGCCACGCGATGTTCCCGTGGCTGACCCTAGCGCTCGTCGGCAACGCCACCAGCCACGTAACGTTCGGCACCGGGGTGACCTGCCCGACCTACCGCTACCACCCCGCCACGGTCGCCCAGGCGTTCGCGTCCCTGGCGATTCTTTATCCCGGCCGGGTGTTCCTGGGCGTCGGCACCGGCGAACGGCTCAATGAACAGGCCACCACCAACACCTACGGCAACTACGCCGAGCGTCACGACAGGCTGGCCGAAGCGGTACAGCTGATCCGCCAGCTGTGGAGTGGTTCGCGAATCTCGTTCGCCGGCCACTATTTTCAAACGAACTCGCTGAAACTCTACGATGTTCCGGCGACGCCCCCGCCGATCTTCGTCGCGGCCGCCGGCCCGAAAAGCGTGAGACTGGCCGGACAGTACGGGGATGGCTGGATCACCCAGGCGAGCGATGTCACGAATCCAAAGCTGTTGGCGGCCTTCGGTGCGGGCGCCCGGGCCGCCGGGCGTGACGTGGCGACGCTCGGAAAACGGGCCGAACTGTTCGCAGTCGTCGGCGACAACACCGTCGCGACCCGGGCCGCCACGCTGTGGCGCTTCACCGCCGGGGCCGTCGATCAACCCAACCCCGTCGAGATCCAGCGCGCGGCCGAGTCCAACCCCATCGACAAGGTGTTGGGCGGCTGGACGGTCGGCACCGACCCGGCTCCCCATATCAACGCCCTGCAGCGGATTCTCGACGCCGGTGCGATTCCGTTCCTGCATTTTCCGCAAGACGATCCCGTCGCCGCCATCGAGTTCTACGGCGCCAACGTCTTGCCGAAGTTGCACTGACGGACCCCGGCCGCCCCCCGTTTCGGCACCGCTACCCCGGGTATCCGCACGCAACTCCTAACAGCCCCAACTGGGAAGGCAACGCATGGACGCAATCACTTTTCTTCGTCAGGACCACAAGAGTGTGCTCGGTTTGTTGGAAACGCTCGACGGGGCGCCGTCGGGCGAGGGCGCTCAGGCGAGCGGCCTGGAAACCATGGTGAACAACCTCATCATCGCCGAATCGCAGCACGAAGCCATTGAGGAGCAGTTCTTCTGGCCCGCGGTGCGCGAAGCGATCGGCGACGGCCTCGTCGACAAAGCGCTCGAGCAGGAGCAGGCCGGAAAGAAGCTGCTGCAGCGTCTCGAGGACGGCAAGCCGGGCGACCCGGATTACCACGAAGCGTTGCAGGAATTCGTCACGGCGGGCCGCGAACACATCGCCTACGAACAGGATGAGGTGTGGCCGCAGGTCGAAACCGTGCTCAGCCGTGAGGATTTGGAGAAGATCGGCGAAAAGTTGGAAGCGGCAAAGAAGATCGCTCCGACCCGGCCGCACCCCGACACGCCGCCCAACCCGGCGGTGCTGAAAACGATGGGCATGGGGGCGGCGATCGTGGACCACGTCCGCGACGCGGTAACCGGCCGCGGCGAGGACAATCCGCCGGACCCGCAGATGCACTGAGCACATGGGAAGGGCCGGGCGCTGAGCAAAATTCGGCGCCCGGCCCTTCCACTTGTCCAATTAGCCGGTGGGAACGTGCTGTTCGTGGGTGAAGGGCTTCTCGGCGTTGACCGCCGGCGAACCCTGCGGGTTCTCCTTGGCGCCGGTGTTCTTGCGAGTGGTGCCGCCAAGCCACTGTTCCTCGGGCTTTTCGACGTACTCCCATTCCGTGCCCTCGGGCCAGGGACCTTGTCCTTGGTTCCACGGGCCGCGAATGGACTCGCCACCGCCGTTGGACATGTTGAACGCCACGTTCTGGAAGCGCGGGTCGCCCGGCAGCTGTCCCGGCGGGAAGTTCACCGGGAGCTCGTTGAGCGCTGCGGTGAACTGCTGATAGTGCGCCACCTCGCGCGTCATGAGGAACGTCAGGGTGTCCTGCACGCCGGGGTCGTCGGTGAACTGCTTGAGGTATTCGTAGACGACCTTGGCGCGCGATTCCGCCGCGACGTTGTTGCGCAGGTCCACGGTGGGATCACCGTTGGCGTCGATGTAGGCGCCGGTCCAGTTGTTTCCTCCGGAGTCCTTGACGTCCGGCCCACCGCCACTGAGCACCAGGAACAGCGGGTTGACCGCCACCGAGTGGATCAGGCCGTCGCGGCCGCCGCCGTTGGCCGCCACCGCCGGCATCCAGTCGCATTTCTCATTGGCGATCTTGAGGTTGTCGTTGAGCCCGTCGAGCAACATCGTGATCATCGATCCGACCATCTCGAGGTGGCTGAGCTCCTCGGTCGCAATATCCATGAACAGGTCATACATTTTCGGGTTCTTCTGCCGCAGCACGAATGCCTGGGTAAAGTACTGCAGCGCGGCGGTGAGTTCACCGTTGGCTCCGCCGAACTGGTCCATCAGCAGCGACGCGAAGCGAGGGTCGGGTCGGTCGACGCGAACCTCGAATTGAAGATCTTTGTTGTGCACAAACACTGGGGCTCCCTGGGGGTTGAGATCGGGTTGTCGACGCCGGGTACCCGGGGCCTTTTGCCCCAAACTCGGACGACAGCAACTCCCTCGGTGGCCAGCGCTCGGGCACCTCAGACGACCGCGGGGGTGACGCATCGTGGGACATCGTGGAGAATCCGGTTCCATGGAGCCTTTGGACGCGGCCGCTCGGCACGAGCTGGCTACGCGCATGGCGGAGCTATCCCGGGAGATCGCGGTGCCGCGTTCGCTCAACCGGGTTCTCGCCGACGTGACCACCGCGGCGGTGGAACTGATACCGGCGGCGGACCTCGCCGGGGTGTTGCTGGTGAAAGGGGGCGATGATTTCGAATCGCTCGCCGACACCGACAGCCTGGTCGCCAAACTCGACAAGCTGCAGCATGACTTCAATGAGGGCCCCTGCCACGACGCCGCGCTGAAGCAGACGATCGTGCGCACGGACGATCTCCGCAATGAGCCTCGCTGGCCGAAATACGCACCGGCCGCCGTCGAGCATGGCATCCTCAGCAGCCTCTCGTTCAAGCTCTACACCGCCGACCGCACCGCCGGCGCGCTCAACCTGTTCAGTTTCCGGCCCGGTGTGTGGGACACCGAAGCCGAAACCATCGGCACGGTGTTCGCCGCGCATGCCGCCTCGGCGATCATGGCCGGGCGGCACGGACAGCAGATGCAATCGGCCCTGTCCACGCGGGACCGCATCGGCCAGGCCAAGGGCATCATCATGGAGCGCTACGGCGTCGATGACGTGCGCGCCTTCGAATTGCTGCGCCGGCTTTCCCAGGAAAGCCAGACCAAGCTCATCGACGTCGCCCAGCGCGTGATCGACACCCGCAGCGCCGACTGAACCTCCGCCGCCCCGCTCTAGGATGGGGTGGCTTCATCAACGAGTCCGGCGCGGCGTTGCGCCGGGGATTGGTTGACCACGGTGTGGGACTTCGAAACAGACCCCGAATACCAGGCAAAGCTGGACTGGGTCGAAAAATTCATGGCCGAAGAGCTGGAACCGCTCGACCTGGTTGCGCTCGACCCGTACGACAAGCAGAACGCCGAGATGATGGCCATCCTGCGGCCCTTGCACAGCAGCAGGTGAAGGACCAAGGGCTGTGGGCCGCGCACCTGCGCCCGGAGTTGGGCGGCCAGGGCTTCGGTCAGGTCAAGCTGGCGCTGCTCAACGAAATCCTGGGCCGCTCGCGCTGGGCCCCCTCGGTGTTCGGCTGTCAGGCACCGGATTCCGGCAACGCCGAGATCCTCGCCCTGTTCGGCACCGACGAGCAGAAGGCGCGCTACCTGCAGCCGCTGCTGGACGGCGAAATCACCTCCTGTTATTCGATGACCGAACCGCAAGGCGGTTCTGACCCAGGGCAATTCGTCACCGCCGCAGCCCGAGACGGCGACAACTGGGTGATCAATGGGGAGAAGTGGTTCTCCACCAACGCCAAACACGCGTCGTTCTTCATCGTCATGGCGGTGACGAATTCCGAGGCCCGCACCTACGACAAGATGTCACTGTTCATCGTTCCGGCCGAAACGCCCGGCATCGAGATCGTGCGCAACGTCGGCGTCGGAGCGGAGTCGTCAAAGCGCGCCACCCACGGCTACGTCCGCTACAACGACGTCCGGGTACCCGCCGACCATGTGCTGGGTGGCGAGGGACAGGCGTTCATGATCGCGCAGACCCGGCTCGGGGGCGGCCGGATTCACCACGCCATGCGCACAATTGCGTTGGCCCGCAGCGCCTTTGACATGATGTGCGAGCGCGCGGTGTCCCGCAAGACCCGGCACGGCCGGCTGTCCGATTTCCAGATGACCCAGGAGAAGATCGCCGACAGCTGGATCCAGATCGAGCAGTTCCGCCTGCTGGTGCTGCGCACCGCGTGGTTGATCGACAAGCACCACGACTACCAGAAGGTGCGGCGCGACATCGCGGCGGTGAAAGTGGCGATGCCCCAGGTGCTGCACGATGTCGCGCAGCGGGCGCTGCACCTACACGGCGCGCTCGGCGTCTCCGACGAGATGCCGTTCGTCAAGATGCTGGTGGCCGCCGAGTCGCTGGGTATCGCCGACGGTGCCACCGAGTTGCACAAGATGACTGTCGCCCGCCGGACCCTGCGCGAATACGAGCCGGTGACAACGCCTTTCCCGTCGGCTCACATACCGACCCGGCGCGCCGAAGCGCAGGCGCGACTGGCCGAGCGGCTCGAACACGCCGTCGCCGAGTTCTAGCTACGCGCGCCGCGACCTCAGGCGACGAAACGGACGACGCTTTCGGCCACGCACGCCGGCTTGGCCGATCCCTCGATCTCGACGGTGGTCGAGATGGTCGCCTGCACTGCGCCGTTACCGACGTCGTCGACGCTGACCAACGAACTCTGCGCGCGTACCCGGGAGCCGACCGGAACCGGTGCGGGGAAACGAACCTTGTTGAGGCCGTAGTTGATTGCCAGCTTGATGCCGTTGACTGTGTAGATCTGATGCTGCAGCCGGGGCAGCAGCGCCAAGGTCATGAAACCGTGGGCGATGGTCGTGCCGAACGGGCCCGACGCGGCCCGTTCCGGGTCGACGTGAATCCACTGGTGGTCACCGGTCGCATCGGCGAACAGGTTGACGTCTTCCTGGGTGATCGTGACCCAGTCGCTGTGCCCGAGAGCTTCGCCCGCGGCGGCGGCAAGCTCGGTAACTGATTCGAAGGTGCGCATTCGAGTTCTCCTTGGTTTCGGCTGCTAACAATAGCGCCGGAGCGCCACGTCATCGCCGGAGGTCACCGTTTCGGATGAGCTGTCGAGGGAACCCCACGCGCAACGCCACCTCTCCAGAAAAGGAAGCCACCATGCCAGATCACAAGGGCCACAAGACCGAGGAAGACGTGGACGCTGAGAACCACCAGACTCAGTCCCGCGCCGCCGCGGGTGAGGAAGACGGCTCGTACGTGGGCGCGGCGGGCTCCGACGATTCCTTCGACGCCGGTGAGTCGGGCGCCGAAGCCCGCAGTCAAGACGGCTAGCGCCATCCGCGAGGGCGGTAGGGCTGCGCCGAAAGCTACCCGAGTGCGCCGATCGCGGCCTGCAGCTTGGCGGTGGCCTGGTCCGCCACGTCTTGCAGAGCGCCAGGCTCGGCCGTCACTTTGACCATCAGCTGAGGATCCATCGCCTCGACCAGAACCGCATCCGCATCGCCGGCGGGATCGGACCGCACCACCACGTTGCACGGCAGCAACTGGCCGATCTCGCGGTGGATGTCCAGCGCGCGATGCGCCAGCACCGGGTTGCAGGCCCCCAGGATCAAATAGTTCTCCATGTCCTCGCCGAGCTTTTGCTTCAGCGTGGCCTGCACGTCGATGGTGGTCAGTACGCCGAAACCCTGGTCGGCCAGGGCTTTCGTCGTCCGATCCACCGCGTCCTCGAACGAGGTGTGCAGTGTGGTGCTCAATCCTGATGTCATTTGTCCTCCTGTTTTGGCGTGGCACTAGCCAGAAATGCGCGGCGATCCCGCCTAGGCCGCGGTGCGGGGCCGCTGCAGCTGAGTGAACTGGGGAATTGCGGCCAGGGCGGCCACCGCGTCGAACAGGGCGAGGGCGGCGTCGGCGTCGGGCAGGGCCGTCAGGACGGGCCCGAAGAAGGTGTGTTCGCCGATACGCAGGATCGGGCTGCCGCCGGTTTCGCCGAGCGCGTCCTGTCCGTCCTGGTGTGCTCGCCTGACAATGTCGTCCAGTGTTGCGTCCGAGGCGGCGGCGGGGGTGATGTCACGAACGCCCGCCGCATCCAGCACCTCCGCGACCAGCGAGTCGGTGAGAGGCTGCGATTGCTCGAAGTACCGCTCGCCGAAGGCGAAATACGCGGCGGTCCAACCCGCGCTGCCGTGGTCGCGGACGATCGCGGCCATCAGCCGCCCGACCTGCCGGGAGTCACGCATCCGGGCCTGGTGCGCGGGCGACAGTTCGCTTCCCTCGTTGAGGACGGCCAGGTTCATCAGCCGCCAATCGGTGGCCAGCCCGGTCTTCTCGGCGACGGCACGCAGCCAGCGCGCGGTGTTCCACGTGTACGGACACACCGGGTCCAGCCACAGTGTCGCAGCCGGTTTGGTCGAATTACGTTGGACGGCAGACATTTTCCCTCCTTTTCGCCGCGCTAGGCAATCACGCCAGGCTCAGGAACAGCTTCTCCAATTCGTCGATCGACAGGGCCGGCTGATCGTGCCCTCGCGTGATGCAGTCGCGCAGCCCGGAGGCGATGATCTTGAAACCCGCGCGGTCCAAGGCCTTTGACACCGCAGCCAGCTGGGTGACGACGTCTTTGCAGCTGCGGCCCTGCTCGATCATCGAGATGACTCCGCCGAGCTGACCGTGCGCCCGGCGTAACCGGGTGAGCACGGCATCGATATCACCGGGGTCCCGCCCCGCACCGGCTTTCGTGCGGGGTGAGCTGCCATTACCTTCGATCGCCATGCCCACTTTATACCATACCCCGTAGGGTATCTGCCGCTGGCCAATCGGCCGTCGATCCCGCTTAGCGCAAGATGGGTTTGTGAGGCTGCTGCTGATTGCCGATACCCACATTCCCAAACGCGCCCGCGACCTGCCGGCCCAGGTCTGGGATGAGGTGGCCGCGGCCGACGTCGTCGTGCACGCGGGCGACTGGATAGCACCGGAATTCCTCGATGAGCTAGAGGCCCGGGCGGCCAGGCTGGTGGGGTGCTGGGGCAACAACGACGGCGCGGCGCTGCGGGCGCGACTGCCGGAACGGGCCGACGTGACGCTGGCCGGGGTCCGGCTGACGGTCGTGCACGAGACCGGCGCCGCGACCGGACGCGACACGCGGATGGCGCGGCTCTATCCCGACACCCACGTGCTGGTCTTCGGGCACAGCCACATCCCGTGGGACACCACCACCGACACCGGCTTACGGCTGCTCAATCCCGGGTCACCGACGGACCGCCGCCGCCAACCCTTCTGCACCTATATGACGGCGCGCGCCGCGGACGGCGTGTTGACCGAGGTCGCGCTGCATCGCCTGCCCCGGTAGCGGGTACATAACCCACGCACAGCTTCCCCACATAGATAGCTCGGCTACAGAGGTATTATGGGCGCAGATGAACTCACGCACAGATGTGGCCGGCGACTTGTTCGGCGTCGTCGGCAGGTTTCGCCGGCAACTCCGGCGGTCGGCGGGTCGCGGGTTCGATTCGGCGCGGTTGTCCGAGTCGCAGACGGAGCTGTTGTGGCTGGTCGGCCGTCGGCCGGGGATCTCGGTCAGCGCCGCGGCCGCCGAGTTGGGCCTGGTGCCCAACACCGCGTCGACCCTGGTCACCAAGTTGGTGTCCGCCGGGCTGCTACTGCGGACTGCCGGCGACAGCGATCGCCGGGTGTGCCAACTGCGGCTGGCCGAGGCCGCCCAGCAGGTCGTCGACGCATCCCGCGCCACCCGGCGGGCGTTGCTGTCCGAGGTGATCGACGAGCTTGACGACGACCAAATCGAGGCTTTGACAAAGGGATTGGAGGTCCTCGACACGATGACCCGAAAAATGAGTGAGCGGCGATCATGAGCGTATCGCTGCCGATGGCGGTCGACGCCAGAAATGTGACCTACCGGTACGGTCAGTTCACCGCCGTCGATGACGTGACCCTGCAGGTGCGGCCCGGTGAAACCATGGGCCTGCTGGGGCCCAACGGCGCCGGCAAGACGACCATGGTCCGGATGCTGACCACGTTGACCCCGGTGCAGCATGGCGAACTGCGCATCTTCGGGATGGACGCCCGCCGCCAGACCACCGACATTCGAAGCAATATCGGCTATGTGCCCCAACAGCTTTCGATTGAGCCCGCACTGACCGGCAGGCAAAACGTGCAGTGGTTCGCGCGGCTGTACGGGGTGCCCCGCGCCGAGCGCGCCGACCGCGTCGATCAGGCGCTGGTCGCCATGGATCTCATCGACGTGGCCGACCGGCTGGCGTCGTACTATTCCGGTGGCATGGTCCGCCGCCTCGAGGTGGCGCAGGCGCTGGTCAACCGCCCGTCGCTGCTGGTGCTCGACGAGCCGACCGTCGGGCTGGATCCCATCGCGCGTGACGGCGTGTGGGCACAGGTGCAAAAGATGCAGGCCCAGTTCGGCATGACCGTGCTGCTTACCACGCACTACATGGAGGAAGCCGACGCGCTGTGCGACCGGGTCGCGCTGATGCACCGCGGTCAACTGCGGGCGGTCGGCACACCCGACAGGTTGAAGGCCAAGGTGTCTGCGAACGCCACGCTCGAGGATGTGTTCCGCCACTACGCGGCATCGGGTCTGGCCGATGACGCGGATCCCGCGGAAGCCAACGGGTCCATTCGCGAAATCCGTTCCAGCAGAAAGGTGGCTCGCCGTGTCGGTTGATAGCGCCGCCGGCTCGACACTGCTTCGCGCGCCCCACGGCTGGCAACGAGCCGGCGCCTTGGCCAGCCGCATCGGGGCGTTCGCGATCGTCGAACTGCAGAAGTTGCAGCACGACCGGACCGAACTGGTCACCCGGATGGTGCAGCCCTCCCTGTGGCTGTTGATCTTCGGGACCACGTTCAGCCACTTGCATGTCATCCCCACCGGATCGGTGTCATATCTGGCGTTCCTGGCGCCGGGGATCATCGCCCAGTCAGCGCTGTTCATCTCCATTTTCTATGGGATACAGATCATTTGGGACCGAGACGCCGGTGTGCTGGCCAAGCTCATGGTGACACCGGCGCCGGCTTCGGCGCTGATCACCGGCAAAGCGTTTGCGGCCGGGGTCCGGTCGGTGGCCCAGGTGGTCGGCGTGCTGGCGCTGGCGTACGCGATGGGTGTCGGCCTGACGGTCAATCCGTTGCGGATCGTGGCGGCGATGGCCATCGTCATGCTCGGCGCCGCCTTCTTCGCCTGTCTGTCCATGACACTGGCCGGCTTGGTGCGCAGTCGCGACCGCCTGATGGGAATCGGGCAAGCGATCACGATGCCGTTGTTCTTCGCATCCAACGCCCTGTACCCGGTCGACGTGATGCCCGCGTGGCTGCACGTGCTGAGCAAGGTCAATCCCCTCAGTTACGAGGTGAACGCGCTGCGCGCGTTGTTGATCGGCACCCCATACAACCCCGCGGACATCGCGGTGCTGGTGGTGGCCGCGGTGCTCGGAATCGTCACGGCCTCAACACTTTTGCGTCGCTTGGTGGCATGATCCGGCGCCTGCGATAGCGCACGCGCCAGCGCATCGCAAGGTGGATGCACGGTTTCGAGAGCCGATCGTGACCCGATCGTGACGATTTCTGTGCGAGGCCCAATCGTTAGCCAACCGCGATCTGACATCCCGGCCGCGACAAACGAATTCATCCGTCCCGCTGTGTTTGACTCCCCGAGAACAGATTCGACCGCACCATGCGGCAGATGAAAGTTGGGATGGGTAGAGAGCTATGTCGTTCTTCGAAAAGTTGCGTGGCGCAACGGCTACCATGCCGCGCCGACTGGCGATCGCGGCCATGGGGGCCTCCCTGCTGTCCGGTCTCGCCGTTGCCTCCGGCGGCTCCCCCGTGGCGGGGGCCTTCTCCAAGCCCGGCCTTCCGGTGGAATACCTCGAGGTGCCCTCGCCGTCGATGGGCCGCAACATCAAGGTCCAGTTCCAGGGCGGCGGATCGCACGCCGTGTACCTGCTCGACGGCCTGCGCGCGCAGGACGATTACAACGGCTGGGACATCAACACCCCGGCTTTCGAGGAGTTCTACCAGTCCGGCCTGTCGGTGATCATGCCGGTCGGCGGCCAGTCCAGCTTCTACAGCAACTGGTACCAGCCGTCCTCGGGTAACGGACAGAACTACACCTACAAGTGGGAGACCTTCCTGACGCAGGAGATGCCGCTGTGGATGCAGGCCAACAAGCAGGTCTCCCCGGCCGGCAACGCCGCCGTCGGGCTGTCCATGTCGGGCGGCTCCGCGCTGATCCTGGCGGCCTACTACCCGCAGCAGTTCCCGTACGCCGCCGCGTTGTCGGGCTTCCTCAACCCGTCCGAGGGCTGGTGGCCCACCCTGATCGGGCTGGCGATGAACGACGCGGGCGGCTACAACGCCAACAGCATGTGGGGGCCGTCCAGCGACCCGGCGTGGAAGCGCAACGACCCGATGGTCCAGATTCCGCGACTGGTCGCCAACAACACCCGCATCTGGGTCTACTGCGGTAACGGCACCCCCAGCGACCTCGGCGGCGACAACATGCCGGCCAAGTTCCTGGAGGGCATGACGCTGCGCACCAACGAGCAGTTCCAGAACAACTACGTGGCCGCCGGCGGACGCAACGGGGTGTTCAACTTCCCCGCCAACGGGACGCACTCGTGGCCCTACTGGAACCAGCAGTTGGTCGCGATGAAGCCCGACATCCTGCAAACCCTCAACACGGTCAACGCCGCGCCGGCTAGCGCCCCTACCGCTAACCCTCCCGCGGCCTGAGGCCAAGGCCAGCATCGGCAGTAGCGCACCGGTCAGCGCTACTGCCGATGCTTTTTCTCACGCCTCCTTGAGCAGGGCCCGGCGATCGGAGTGGAAGTACGTGTAGCCGGTGGTCAGCGCGCACACGACGGTGGCCACCACCAGCATCCACGTCCCGTTGACGAACAGGCTGATGAAGCCACCCACTGCGGCGCCCAGCACCAGGCTGGCGAACAGCAGAAAGTAGCCCAGCCAGTCGGCCGCCGACCCACCCGCGAGGTGGCGTTCGATGCCCTGGCCCATCTTCACCAGCGTGCCGGTCACGTAGCTCAGCGGGACCGACACCTCACCGTCCTTGACGAAGGACGTGTTCAAAGCCCCGATCCCGAACGCCACCAACATGATCGGCGCGAAATCGAGCAGGTTTTCGGTCCAGCCCTCGTCGATGACGTCGGCCACGGTGGCCGCCGCCAGGCTGAACGTCGTCAGCACCGTCGGCCCGTGCGGGTGCGCCACCCAGAAATGGCGCCGGCAGACCGACGCGATGATCACGCCGGCGACGAAGCACAGGATCAACACCCCCGCGGAGATCGACAGCACCATGTCCCCGCGGAAGTACCCCAGCGCCGCCCGCTGGGCGTTGCCTGTCATGAAGGTCACAAAGTATCCGGCGGAATGCGTATAGGCGGTCGCCCCCAAAATCCCGGCCAGCACCGCCAGCACCCACGACAACCGCGACTCACTGTTGTTGATCTCGTTCGGCACACGCACATGCTGTCAGACAGCCGCGGCACGCGCAGCGCACGCGAACGCTAGTGGGCAGTAAGACGAGCGATGGAGCGCAACGGAATCGGCAGCCAGCCCGGCCGGTGCCGCGCTTCGTAACCGGCCTCGTAGACGGCCTTGTCGAGCTCGTAGGCGGCCAGCAGCTGCGCCGAATCGCGCGGGTCTGTCCCGGAGGCGGCCGCATAGCCGTCGCAGAACGCGGTGCGGTTGCGTTCGACCCACTCGCGGGCCCGGGCCGCCAACTGCTTGTCGTCGGCTTGGTCGACCAATGGTCCGTACGCGGCGTACTCGAACGAGCGCAGCACCCCGGCCACGTCACGCAGCGGTGAATCCGGCGCTCGGCGTTCCTCGAGCGGCTGTCCCGGCTCGCCCTCGAAATCGATGAGCAGCCAGCGCTCCGGCGTGCGCAGCACCTGGCCCAGGTGCAGATCGCCGTGGACGCGCTGCACGGTGATCGTCTCGGTGACCAACTTCTGGAAGCGCTCTTCGATCGTCGTCGCGTGCTCCTCGAGCTCGGGCACCAGGGCCGCGGTCGCCGACAGCCGCGCCAGCACGTTGTCCACCGGGAACACGGCCTGCGAGGTTCCAAGCGTCTCGGCCAGGGTGGCGTGCACGGACGCCACGGCTTCGCCGAGCCGGTAGGACTCGCCGGCGAAGTCGCCGCCGACCTCGTACGCATACAGGTCGCCCTCGGCGAACAGGTCACGGACGCTCGCGGTGGCCATCGCCCAGCCCTCCGCGGAGTTGGCGGCGAACTCGGTCACCATGCCCAACGGCCACGCCTCGTCGGCGCTGCCCTCGGAACCGGTCATCTCGTAGGTGCCCAGCAACCGCGCGACGTGCGGGTTGCCGGCCCGGCCGAGCACGCGGTTCAGCTCGATGTCGGGGTTGATGCCGCTGCTGACCCGCCGGAACACCTTGAAGATCGCGTCGCGGTCGAAGATGACGCTGGTGTTGGACTGCTCGGCGTCCGAGACATGCGCCATCGCATCCAGCGGAAGCTCGACGCCCGGCTCTTTGGCGAAACTCACCTCGGTGCCCGTCGCGTTGCGCACGGCCGACGAGTCGATCAAAGAGAGCAGGAACCGCGGCGCCTCGGCGTCGTACATCGCGTCGAACCCGGTCCGGCCGTCAGCGGAGCCGATGGTGGCGACGGTGCTGTACTCGGAGACCGGTCCGGCATCCCATCGCACGATCACCTGGTACCGGTGGCGGGAACCGTCGGCGTAGTCGGCGTCGACGAGGACCAGGTCGAGGTCGTCGTCGAGCGGGACGACCACGCTGGATTCGGCGCGCGTCAGTTCCCGGTTACGCCCGGCGTACCAACGTTGTTGCGGAAGCCACTCAGACCAGGGCAGCTTGGCTGGCTGAGTCATTTGCGCCACTCCTCCTCATGAGCACCAGTCTGCCTCGTCGCGGGGGTCGTCATGCGTCCTCCTCGCATCCGGTCAGCTGGAACCAGTAGAAGCCGTGTCCCGGCAGGGTGAGCAGGTAGGGCAGGTGGCCGATGCGCGGGAACTCCACGTGTCCGGTCAGCTCCACCGGGGTGCACCCGCTCCAATGCTGCAGATTCAGTTCGATCGGCTGCGGGAACCGCGACAGGTTGTTGACGCACAGCACGGTGTCGCCGTCGTCGGACACCTGCCGCACGAACGCCAGCACCGACGGGTTCGAGCCGCCCAGCTCTTCGAAGCTGCCGATCGCGAAGGCCTCGTGGCGGCGCCGCACCGCCAGCATCGTCCGGGTGAAGTTGAGCAGCGAGGTACTCGTGTCGCGTTGGGCCTCGACGTTGACCGCCTGATAGCCGTAGACGGAGTCCTGGCTGGGCGGCAGATAGAGCCGGCCGGGGTTCGCCTTGGAAAAGCCCGCGTTGCGGTCCGGCGTCCACTGCATCGGTGTGCGCACGCCGTCGCGGTCACCCAGCCAGATGACGTCACCCATGCCGATCTCGTCGCCGTAGTAGAGGACCGGCGAGCCGGGCAGCGACAGCAGCAGCGCGGTGAACAGCTCGATCTGATTGCGGTCGTTGTCCAGCAGCGGCGCCAGCCGGCGGCGGATGCCGACGTTCGCCTTCATCCGCGGATCCTTGGCGTACTCGGAGTACATGTAGTCACGCTCTTCATCGGTGACCATTTCCAGCGTCAACTCGTCGTGGTTGCGCAGGAAGATTCCCCACTGCGCCATGTCGGGGATCTCGGGCGTCTGGGCCAGGATCTCCGAAATCGGAAAGCGGGATTCGCGGCGCACAGCCATGAAGATGCGCGGCATCAGCGGGAAGTGGAACGCCATGTGGCACTCGTCGCCGCCGGTGGTGGCGTCGCCGAAGTACTCGACGACGTCGGCCGGCCACTGGTTGGCCTCGGCCAGCAGCACCCGGCCCGGGAATTCGTCGTCGATGACCTTGCGCACCCGCTTGAGGAAGGCGTGCGTCTCGGGCAGGTTCTCGCAGTTGGTGCCCTCGCGTTCGAACAGGTAGGGCACCGCGTCCAGCCGGAACCCGTCGATGCCCAGCTCGAGCCAGAAGCGCAGCACGTCGATCATCGCTTCCTGCACGGCCGGGTTGTCGTAGTTCAGGTCGGGCTGGTGCGAGAAGAACCGGTGCCAGTAGAACTGCTTGCGCACCGGGTCGAACGTCCAGTTCGACTCTTCGGTGTCGATGAAGATGATCCGGGCGTCGGTGTAGCGCTCGCTGGTATCGCTCCACACGTAGAAGTCGCCGTACGGGCCGTCGGGGTCGTGCCGCGACTCCTGGAACCAGGGGTGCGAATCGGAGGTGTGGTTCATCACCAGGTCGGTGATGACCCGGATCCCCCGTTCGTGCGCGGCGTTGAGCAGCGCGACGAAATCCTCGACCGTCCCGAACTCGGGCAGCACCTTGTAGAAGTCCCGGATGTCGTAGCCGCCGTCGCGCAGGGGTGAGTCGTAGAAGGGCGGCAACCAGATGCAGTCGATGCCCAGCCACTGCAGGTAGTCCAGTCGCTGCAGCAGCCCGCGCAGGTCGCCCGACCCGTCCGCATTGGCGTCCAGGAAGGCCCGCACCAGCACCTCGTAGAACACGGCGTGCTTGAACCACGTGGGGTCGGTGGGCAGCGCGGCGGCGTTGTTGAAGTCCTCGGCGTCGGGGTGCTCGACTACGCCGTCCTGGACGTGACTGCCCCCCTCGGGATGGTGCTCGACAGCTTCTCTTGCGTCGTTCATCAAATCCACGATGCCACGGGTACCCTAGGCGCGACTTTCGGAATCACGCCCACACGCTTGTGACGAAACACGCCCGGTGACAAACGAATTGGCCACCGCCGGGTCTCGCCGGCGTGGATGTCAGGCCGGCGGACCCTCCGCCAGTGTGATGTTCGCCGTACGCTCACCGCCGTCGTTGGACCGGTAGTGCACAGCGATGGTGTCGCCGGGGTGATGCGGAACGAGCACCTCGGTCATGGACGTCGCACCGGTGATCGCGACGTTGTCGACGCCGGTGATGACGTCGCCGGGCGCGATGCCGGCGGCCCCGGCGGGACCGGCACCGACCACCCGCTGCACCCGCGCGCCGTTGCCGTTGTTGTCCATCACACCCAGCCCGAGGAACGCCGTGGGGCCGATGTGAACCGTGTTCGAGCCGGCGCCGGAGCGGATCTGCCCGGCGACGCCCATCGCGCGCCCGATGGGAATGGCGAAGCCCTGCCCGCCGGACATCTTGTAGCTGTCGGTGGCGGCGGTGTCGACGCCGATCACCTGCCCGGCGTTGTTCACCAACGGCCCGCCGGAGTCACCCGGCTTGATCGGGGCGTCCGCCTGGATCAGGCCGCCCAGGCTCTCCTGCGCGCCGGTCAGGGTGTCCGTCGCCGAGACGCTCTGGTTCAAGGCGACGACCTTGCCGGTCACCGCGTTGGGGGTACCGCCTTGACCGTTGACGTTTCCGAGCGCGACGACGGGCTCTCCGACCGTGGCCTCGCCGCCGATCGCGGCGGTGGGCAGGCCGGACGCGCCGCGAAGTTGCAGCACCGCGATGTCCTGGGTGCGGTCATAGCCGATCACGTCGACGGCGTAGGTCTGCCCGTTGCCGACGTCGAATGCGCTGATGTCGGTGGCACCCGAGATCACGTGGTTGTTGGTGAGCACGACGCCGTTGGGGTCGATCACGATGCCGGTTCCGGCGCCCACCGCGTTGTTGTAGCCGAACTTGGTGTCGATGTTGACCACCTGCGGCCCGACCTGACCCACCATCGCCGACGGATCCAGCGGCGCCTGGGGGCGATCGGTGAACCGATCCAGCGCCAGGTTCGATGGTGACGCCGACGCCGGCGCAAGGCCCACACCGGATCCCCAGCCGAGGCCCAGTCCGACCACGGTCAGCACGCTGACCAACCATGACCACCGGACCGCGCGGCGGTGCGATTTGCTCATCGGTGTCACCCTCCTGCTTTGCGGTAGAGAACAAACTGTCCCGGCCTCAAGCTCTTGGCGGCACATTTGTGTGTATATAACCGTAATGCAGGTAGCTATGCATGGCATGTGTCAGGTTGTGATCGGCCTCATCGGCACCCGCGCCATCGTTAACCCCAAGTCCTAGGCTGACCCGGTGGGCGGATTCGACCCCAAAACCGGCTTCGCCGGGTCCCCGGTGGCCCGGCTGGCCACGGTCGGGCCCGGCGGCCAACCGCACGTGGTGCCGGTGGTCTTCGCGGTCGCCACCGATGCCCGGGACGGATCCGACGTGGTGTACACGGCCGTCGATGCGAAACCGAAAACGACAAGGCGGCTGCGCCGCCTGGCCAACATCGACAGCAATCCCCGCGTGAGCCTGCTGGTCGATCACTACGCCGACGACTGGACCCAGCTGTGGTGGGTGCGCGCCGACGGCGTCGCCACGATCCACACCGGTGGGGACGACGCCGACCTCGGATACCAACTGCTGCGCGCGAAATATCCCCAGTACCAATCGGTTTCGCTGGACGGCCCGGTGATCGCGGTGGCGGTGCAGCGTTGGTCGGGCTGGCACTACTAACCGGCGGCTCGGCCGGCCGCGGCGCGTGGGCCACTCGATCTGGCCCGACGGTCTTGTGGTCTACCGAAGTTGGGTGAATGGTAGCTAGTTAGGTGCTAGCGAGGTCAGCAACGGTGCGCCCGGGCAACCTGGAGGAAAGTCATGGCCGACAGGACAACTACTTCCCAAGGCGCGGGGAACGCCCCCACCGCGACCGGTCCGGACGAGATCCGCAACGTGGTGCTGGTGGGCCCGTCGGGCGGCGGCAAAACCACTCTCGTAGAAGCCTTGTTGGTCGCCGCCGGTGTGTTGACCCGAAGCGGCTCGGTTGCCGACGGCAGCACGGTCTGCGATTACGACGACGCCGAGATCCGCCAGCAACGGTCGGTGGGCGTGGCCGTGGCGTCCCTGTCGCATGACGGTGTCAAGGTCAATCTGGTCGACACACCCGGATACGCCGACTTCGTCGGCGAGTTGCGGGCCGGGCTGCGGGCCGCCGACTGCGCGCTGTTTGTGATCGCGGCCAACGAGGGCGTCGACGAGCCCACCAAATCGCTATGGCAGGAATGCAACCAGGTCGGCATGCCCCGCGCCGTGGTGATCACCAAGCTCGACCACACCCGCGCGAATTACGCCGAGGCCTTGGCCGCCGCACAGAATGCGTTCGGCGACAAGGTATTACCGCTCTACCTGCCCACCGACCTGCCCAACTGCAGCGGCCTGATCGGACTGCTGTCGCAGCAGCGCTACGAATACAGCGGCGGCACACGCACCGTGCGGTCACCCAATCCCTCCGACGCCGAGCACATCGAGGAAGCGCGCGGCGCCCTGATCGAAGGAATCATCGAGGAGTCCGAGGACGAGTCGCTGATGGAGCGCTATCTCGGGGGCGAGGCCATCGACGAATCCGTGCTCATCGCGGATCTGGAGCGGGCCGTCGCGCGGGCCTCGTTCTTTCCGGTGATCCCGGTCTGCAGCGGCAGCGGCGTCGGCACCCTGGAATTGCTGGAGGTCGCCACGCGCGGCTTCCCGTCTCCGAGGGAACACCCACTGCCGGAGGTCTTCACGCCGGTCGGTGCGCCGCACGCCACCCTGACGTGTGACGCGGACGGGCCGCTGCTCGCGGAGGTGGTGAAGACGACGTCGGACCCGTACGTTGGCAGGGTCAGCCTGGTCCGGGTGTTCTCCGGCACCATCAGGCCCGACACGACGGTCCATGTGTCGGGCCATTTTGCGTCGTTCTTCGGTGCCAGCAACGGCTCCAATTCTCAGGGCCATGTGCACCCTGACCACGACGAGGACGAGCGCGTCGGGGTGCTGTCCTTCCCGTTGGGCAAGCAGCAGCGCCCGGCGGCGACGGTGGTCGCGGGCGACATCTGCGCGATCGGGAAGCTGAGCCGCGCCGAAACGGGTGACACGCTCTCGGACAAGTCCGAGCCGTTGGTCTTGAAGCCCTGGACCATGCCCGAGCCCCTGTTGCCGGTCGCCATCGCCGCGCACGCCAAAACCGACGAGGACAAGCTGTCGGTGGGGCTGGGGCGGCTGGCCGCCGAGGATCCGACGCTGCGGATCGAGCAGAACTCCGAGACACACCAGATCGTGCTGTGGTGCATGGGCGAATCACACGCCGGGGTGGTGCTCGACGCGCTGGCCAATCGGTACGGGGTCACCGTCGATACCGTGGAACTGCGGGTCCCGCTACGAGAAACGTTCGGCGGCAAGGCGAAAGGCCACGGCCGCCACGTCAAGCAGTCCGGTGGGCACGGCCAGTACGCGGTGTGCGACATCGAGGTGGAGCCGCTGCCGGAGGGTTCGGGTTTCGAGTTCGTCGACAAGGTGGTCGGCGGCGCGGTGCCGCGCCAGTTCATTCCGAGCGTGGAGAAGGGCGTGCGCGCCCAGATGGAGAAGGGCGTGCACGCGGGCTACCCGGTGGTCGACATCCGCGTCACGCTGCTCGACGGCAAAGCGCACAGCGTCGACTCGTCGGACTTCGCTTTCCAGATGGCCGGCGCGCTGGCGCTGCGGGAGGCCGCCGCTGCGACCAAGGTGGCGCTGCTCGAGCCCATCGACGAGATCTCGGTCCTGGTGCCAGACGACTACGTCGGTGCGGTGATGGGTGACCTGTCCAGCCGGCGCGGCCGGGTGCTGGGCTCGGACACCGCGGGCAACGAGCGCACCGTGGTCAAAGCCGAGGTGCCCCAGGTGGAATTGACCCGTTACGCCATCGACCTGCGGTCGCTGGCGCACGGCGCGGCGTCGTTCACCCGGTCGTTCGTCCGCTACGAACCGATGCCGGAGTCCGCGGCCGCCCGGGTGAACGCCGCCGTTTAGGGCGCCTGCGCGTCAGGCTTTGCGACCGAACCGCTCGGCCACCGCCCGGCGGTCCAGCGAACCCTTTGCGGTGTGCGGCAATTCGTCGGCCTGCTGGAACTCGGCCGGCACCTCGAAGGGCGCCAGCCGGTCCCGGCAGAACGCCGCCAGTTCGTCGGGCGTCGGCGCGGCCGACCCGCGGGGGACGATCACCGCGGCCACCGCCTCGCCGTACAGCTTGTCGGGCACCCCGAACACGCCGACCTCGAGCACGCCGGGGTGGCTGGCCAGGACGCCCTCGACGCGCTCCGGCGAAATCTTCTCCCCGCCGCGGTTGATGAGCTCCTTGATCCGGCCGCGGATGACAAGGTCGCCGGCCGGCGACAGGGTGCCCAGGTCACCGGTGTGCAACCACCCCTCGGTGAAGTTGGCGGCGGTGATGGACGGGTCGCCGAGGTAACCGCGCACCACGGTGGGGCCGTGCAGCCAGACCTCGCCGACGGCCTCCGCGGGCAGCGCCTGACCGCCGGGCCCGACGATCCGGATTTCCGGGCCTGTCGACCGGCCCACGAGACCCGGTGTGGCACCGGGGTTTTCGCTATGCCCAGCACCGTCGATGGCGGTCGTCGCCACCTGGTGGGTCGACTCGGTCATCCCGAATGCGCACACCACCGGCGCGGAGAACGTGTCATGCAGCGCCTGGGCAGTCTCGGCGGTCAGCGGCGCGCTGCAACTACGGATGAACCGCAGGGCGGGCGTGCTGCCCGGCTGCTCGGTTCGCGCGCGCTCCAACAGGATTTGATGGATCGTCGGGACGGCGGTGTACCAGGTGGCGCCGACGGCCTCGATGTCCTCCCAGAACGTATGCGCGGAGAACTTTCCGCGCGCCGGCAGCAGCACCGCTCCCCCGGACACCAGCGTGCCCAGCAGCGCGGCGAGCAGCCCGTGCCCGTGGTAGAGCGGCATCACCGCCACCGTCGCGTCCCGCGGACCCAGCCCGTACCCCGCGATGATGGCCGCCACCGACCCGGCGATGTTGTGGTGAGTCCACGGAACCATCTTGGGCACACCGGTGGTTCCGCCGGTGAACATGATCATGGCGTCGTCGTCGCACAACCCCTGCGGTGTGGCCACCTCGCGACGGGGCGCCGCGGCGGCGTCCAGGCTGACCGCCGGGGCGGTGCCGTCCGGCCCGACCGTCACCGCGATGGGCCACCACGGCGGCGCGGCCGGATCATTGTCGGCGTCACCGGGTTGGTCGACGAGCACCACCCGGGCACCGACCGCCTCGCTGCGGGCCCGCTGGTCGGCCAGGGGCAGAGCCGGATCCAGCGGAACCGCAACGAGATCCGCGCGCGACGCCCCAAGCAACCCGACGACAAACTCGGCGTTGCTGCCGGCGCGCAGCGCGACCCGATCCCCCGGCCGCAGGCCACCGGCCTTCAGTTGGGCGGCCAGATCATCGACCAGCCCGATCAGGTCTCGATAGTTGATGGGTATGCGGTCGGCGGTGACGACCAACGCCCGCGCCTCCGGCGACCGGTGCGCCGCCGCCTCGACCAGGTCCGCCAGGCGGGGGCTCGCGGATTCGGTCAACCCCTCGCCGCTGTCAATCGCCTCGGATGTCATCGCCGCACTCCTTCCACTTCGGCTGCCGATGCCAACCCTGCCGCGCGGCCTTCTCGGCCGTCCAATATCGATTCGCTCACGATCGATAACCACCGGCTATCGAACTGCCCTCACAGCGCTTTGACCTGGCACGATAGACAACGCGAATCGCCGGATAGCGCCTTCGTCTTGGACACGCGGTGTGCGCTGGGGCCACAGTGATGGCTACGGCAGTACCCGCCCCCGGCGCACCCACCCGCCGACCGCACGCATCCGAGGAGTCGCCACATGTCCACAGCTTCGGCATCTGGAATCCCGGCGCCGGAACCGACGCGCCTGACCGACGGCTTTCACCTCGTGGTGGACGCGCTGAAGGCCAACGGCGTCGAGACCATCTACGGCATCGTCGGCATCCCGATCACCGACCTCGCCCGCGTCGCGCAGGCGTCCGGAATCCGCTACATCGGTTTCCGCCAGGAAACCTCGGCCGGAAATGCCGCCGCCGCAGCCGGGTTCCTGACCCGCCGGCCCGGGGTGTGCCTCACGACGTCCGGGCCCGGCTTCCTCAACGGCCTGCCCGCGTTGGCGAACGCGACCACGAATTGCTTTCCGATGATTCAGATTTCCGGCTCCAGCAATCGAGCGCTGGTGGATCTGCAGCGCGGCGATTATCAGGACCTCGACCAACTCAACGCCGCGAAGCCGTTCGCCAAGGCCGCTTATCGGATCGGCCGGATCGAGGACATCGGGCGCGGCATCGCGCGCGCCATTCGCACCGCGGTCTCGGGACGGCCCGGCGGCGTCTACCTGGACATCCCCGGCGAGGTGCTGGGCCAGGCCATGGACGCCGGCGCCGCGGCGGACACGATCTGGCGCGTCGTCGACCCCGCACCCCGCCAACTGCCGGCGCCCGACGCGATCGACCGTGCGCTGGACGTGCTGACCCAAGCGCGGCGGCCGCTGATCGTGCTCGGCAAAGGCGCGGCGTATGCCCAGGCCGACAACGTGATTCGGAAGTTCGTCGAGACCACCGGCATTCCGTTCCTGCCCATGTCGATGGCCAAAGGCCTACTGCCGGATTCGCACCCGCAGTCGGCCGCGGCCGCCCGCTCGCTGGCGATCGCCCGCGCCGACGCCGTCCTGCTGGTCGGTGCCCGGCTAAATTGGCTGCTTGGCCATGGGGATACGCCGCAGTGGAACCCGAACGCCAAATTCGTGCAGGTGGACATCGCCGCTTGCGAGTTCGACAGCAACCAGCGCATCGCCGCGCCGCTGGCCGGTGACATCGGTTCGGTGCTGTCGGCACTGTGCGACGGCGTGGCCGCCCGGCCGATCACCGCGCCACCGGAGTGGGCCGGCGAGCTGGCCGAGCGCAGAGCCCGCAACGACGCCAAGATGCGCGAGCGCCTCGCCGACGATCCGCACCCGATGCGGTTTTACAACGCCTTGGGCGCGATTCGCTCCGTCCTGCAGGACAACCGGGACGTGTATGTCGTCAACGAAGGAGCCAACGCGCTCGATCTGGCCCGCAATGTCATCGACATGGAGCTGCCGCGCCACCGGCTCGACACGGGCACCTGGGGCGTGATGGGCATCGGGATGGGGTATGCGATCGGCGCGGCCGTCGAGACCGGCAAACCGGTGGTCGCGATCGAGGGCGACAGCGCATTCGGCTTCAGCGGCATGGAGATCGAAACCATCTGCCGCTACCGCCTGCCGGTCACCGTCGTCATCCTCAACAACGGCGGCGTCTACCGCGGCGACGAGGCCGCACCCGGCACCGCCGCGCGCGGCTCGGACCCGGCACCGACCGTGTTGAACGCCCGGGCGCACCACGAGCTGCTCGCGGAAGCGTTCGGCGGCAAGGGATATCACGTCACCACCCCGTCGGAGCTGCGCGCCGCGCTGGCCGAAGCGATCGGCGCCGGGGGACCGTCGATCATCGACTGCGAACTCGACCCGGCGGCGGGGGTGGAGAGCGGACATCTGGCCAACCTGAACCCGGCCAGCGCGGCGACACCGCCTGCGGCGGTCAACGCCGGCGGGTAAGCCCTAACAGCTGCGCGTCGAAGAACTCGT
>NZ_LZLU01000145.1:0-28469 GCF_001673415.1 Mycobacterium sp. 1165196.3
GGCGGTGGCGTCCAGCTCGACCTTGCGCACCCGCACGATCTCCGGGGTCACCTCGACGCATTCGTCTTGCGCGCAGAATTCCATGGCCTGCTCGAGATCGAGTTCGAGCGGCCGGGCCAGCGTTTCGATGACATCGGCGGTCGACGACCGCATGTTGGTCAGCTTCTTCTCGCGGGTGACGTTGATGTCGAGATCCTCTGCGCGCGGGTTGATCCCGACGACCATGCCCTCGTAGGTGTCCTGGCCCGGCTCGACGAAGAACTGGCCGCGGTCGGCGAGCTGGATCATGGCGAACGGGGTGATGGTGCCCGCGCGGTCGGAGACCAGCGAGCCGGTGTGGCGGGCGCGGATCTCCCCCGCCCACGGCCGGTAGCCGTCGAACACCGCATTGGCGATTCCGGTGCCGCGGGTCAGCGTGAGGAAGTCGGTGCGGAACCCGATCAGGCCGCGGCTGGGGACGATGAAGTCCATCCGGACCCAGCCCGCCGCGTGGTTGGTCATCTCTTCCATGCGCCCCTTGCGGGCGGCCATCAGCTGGGTGATGGCGCCGACGAATTCCTCAGGGCAGTCGATGGTCATCGCCTCGAAGGGCTCGTGCAGCTTGCCGTCGATCGTCTGGGTGACGACCTGGGGCTTGCCGACGGTGAGCTCGAAGCCCTCGCGGCGCATCTGCTCGACGAGCACCGCCAGCGCGAGCTCGCCGCGGCCCTGCACCTCCCAGGCGTCGGGCCGGTCGATGTCGACGACCTTGATCGAGACGTTGCCGACGAGCTCGGCGTCCAGGCGCGACTTCACCATGCGCGCGGTCAGCTTGTGCCCCTTCACCTTGCCGGCCAGCGGCGAGGTGTTGGTGCCGATGGTCACCGAGATGGCGGGCTCGTCGACGGTGATGCGCGGCAGCGCGTGCGCGTGGTCCGGATCGGCCAGCGTGTCGCCGATCATGATCTCCGGAATGCCCGCGACCGCGACGATGTCGCCGGCGATGGCCTCGTCGGTGGGGGTACGTTCCACGCCCTCGGTCACCAGCAGTTCGGTGATCTTGGCGTTCGTGATGACGGGATGGCCGTCCACCTCGCGCATCCAGGCGACCTGCTGGCCCTTGCGGATCCGGCCCTTGTAGATGCGGATCAGCGCGAGCCGGCCGAGGAAGGCCGAGGCGTCGAGGTTGGTGACCAGCGCCTGCAGCGGCGCCTCGGGATCGCCCTGCGGCGGCGGGATGTGCTCGAGCAGGACGTCGAACAGCGGATCGAGGTTGTCGCCCTCGGGGTTTTCGCCGTTGGCCGGCTCGGTGGTGCTGGCGATGCCCGCCCGGCCCGAGGCGTACAGCGTCGGCAGGTCCAGGGCGTGCTCGGCCGCCTTTTGCGCTTCCTCGTCGAGGTCGGAGGCCACGTCGAGCAGCAGGTCGTGGCTCTCCGAGACGACCTCGGAGATCCGCGCGTCCGGCCGGTCCGTCTTGTTGACGACCAGGATCACCGGAAGGTGGGCGGCCAGGGCCTTGCGCAGCACGAACCGGGTCTGTGGCAGCGGGCCCTCCGAGGCGTCGACCAGCAGCAACACCCCGTCGACCATCGACAGGCCGCGCTCCACCTCGCCGCCGAAGTCGGCGTGGCCGGGCGTGTCGATGACGTTGATGACGGTCGTCGTTCCGTCCGCATTCTTGCGATGCACGGCCGTGTTCTTGGCCAGGATCGTGATGCCTTTTTCCTTCTCCAGGTCCCCGGAGTCCATCAGGCGCTCGACGGCGTCGTCCCCGCGGTGGTGCAGCGCGCCCGACTGCCGCAGCATCGCGTCGACCAGGGTGGTCTTTCCGTGGTCGACGTGGGCGACGATGGCGACGTTGCGAAATAGCACGTCGGTGATTGTGGCAGCGGGGGGCCTTTCAAAGCGAACTGGCCAGCGAACCGGCTGGTAGCCGGGCGCCGTTCGGTGACCGACGGCTTGGGTGTGCGGTGGCGGCGGGCCGGGTCGGCGTGTCGTCGCCCTGGCCGCACAATCGACGCGCGGGGCGAACCCTTACCAGCCCCGCCGGCGCGGCGCCGTGCCGACGAGTTGACCCTTACCCGCCGCCTCGCGGCTGCGGTAGACGATGTAGGGCCGGAACAGGTAGACGACCGGGGCGCTGAACACATGCACCAGCCGGGTGAACGGCCACAGCGTGAACAACACCATGCCGATCAGGGCGTGCAACTGGTAGTCCAGCGGCGCGTTGACCATCACCTCGCCGTGCGGTTGCAGGATCCAGATCCGGCGGAACCACAACCCGACCGTGTAGCGGTAGTGGAATTCCCCGCCGTGCGGGCCGGTGCCGATCAGGTCGCAGTACAGGCCCACCACGATCGCCAGCACCAGCACCGTGTACATCACCTTGTCGCCGCGGCTGGTGGCCATGGAGACCGCCGGGCGGGTGAACCGCCGGTAGATCAGCAACCCGATGCCGACGAGCGTCGCGACGCCGGCCATCGACCCGGCGATGACCGCCTGCAGGTGATAGAAGTGGTCGCTCATCTTCATCATCTGGGTGACCTTCGGCGGAATGAACAGGCCCATCACGTGTCCGGCGAACACCGCCAGGATGCCGAAATGAAAGATGGGGCTGGCGATGCTGAGCAGTCGCGACTCGTAGATCTGCGACGACCGCGAGGTCCAGCCGAATTTGTCATACCGGTAGCGCCACCAGGTGCCCACGATCAGCACCGACAGCGTGACGTAGGGCGCGATGTCCCAGAACAGGACGTTGCTAAACACTTGGCGATCCTTTGCGGGGTGGCACGGTCAAGGTAAACGGTTGCAGGCCAACGGCTTCCGCTGGCGGCCCGGCTTGGGCCAGGCGCTCGGCGCGGCGCACTTCCTGATCGGTCGCGTCGGGCAGGGTCTCGCAGACCGCCGCCACCGTCGGTTCGTAGGGCGACTCGGCGTCGGCCAGGGCGCCGCGCAGCACGTCGATCGGCACGCGGTGCCGGCTCAGCAGTCGCCGCCCGGCGTCGGGATCGACGGTGGCGGCGAATTCGAGCACCACGGCCAGATGATCGGGCGCCTCACCGCCCGGCGGCTGCACCCCCGCCTCGCGGTAGGCGGTGGCGAACGCCAGCATCTCCCGGCCGCGATTGCGGGTATCCCCCGCGGTCCAGTAGGTCAGGTACATGGTGGCGCGCCGGCGCATGTCGAACGTCGCGACGTAGTCCATCGCCGCGGTCATCGGCTCGACCGCTCGCAGCGCCGCGACCGTCCGCCCCAGCAGCGCCGCCGGCGGACCGCTGACATGGCTCAGCAGCTCCTCGACGGTGTCCAGGCGCCCGGCCAACCCGTCGTCGGGGTAGGCCAGCAGCAGGGAGGCCGCCTGCCACACCAGGCGATCCTGCATCGCCCGAGCGGTGGAACGCTCGCGCAGCGCCGAAAGCAGCTTCATCGCTGCCGCCCTTCGGGGAACATGCCGGCGGGCACCTGGCCGCCGTCCCAGTTGAGCAGGTTCACCCGCGTCGACCGCCGTCCGTTGCCGGGGTCTTGTTCAGGAGAGCCGCGCTGCTTGAGGGTGTGGAAGGTCTCCACGGACACCGGCACCGGATCGGACTCGTACATGCCCGGCCCGCCGTCGCCGGTCAACGAGCAGGCCGCCATCTCCTCGAGATCGCGGGCCTGCGGCGCGAACGCGGTCGGAATCACATAGCGCTCTTCGTATTTCGCGATGGCCAGCAGCCGGTACATCTCGTAGATCTCTTCTTCGGTCAGGCCGACCGAACGCGGGATGTGCGGTTGGGTTTCGCGCCCGAGGTTGATGTCGCGCATGTAGGAGCGCATCGCCGCCAGCCGGCGCAACACGCCTTCGACCACGGCGGTGTCGCCGGCGGTGAACAGTTCGGCCAGGTACTGCATCGGGATGCGCAGCGCGTCCAGCGCGCCGAACAGGTTGCCGAGGTCTTCCCCGTCGTGGCCGTCGCGGCTGACCGCGTCGACCACCGGCGAGAGCGGCGGGATGTACCAAACCATCGGCATGGTCCGGTATTCCGGGTGCAGCGGCAGCGCCACCTTGTAGGTGTGGATCAGCGCGTACACCGGGGAACGCTGGGCGGCCTCGATCCACTCGTCCGGAATCCCCTCGGCGCGCGCACCGGCGATGACGTCCGGATCATGCGGGTCGAGCAGGATCTCGCACTGCGCCGGATAGAGATCGGTGTCCTTTTCCACCGACGCGGCTTCCAGCACCCGGTCGACGTCATAGAGGACCACGCCCAGGTAGCGCAGCCGCCCCACACAGGTCTCCGAGCAGATGGTCGGCAGCCCGACCTCCATCCGCGGGTAACAGAGCGTGCACTTCTCGGCCTTGCCCGTCTTGTGGTTGAAATAAACCTTCTTGTAAGGACATCCGGACACACACATCCGCCAGCCGCGGCATCGGTCCTGGTCGACCAGCACGATGCCGTCCTCGCTGCGCTTGTACATCGCACCCGAGGGGCACGACGCCACGCAGGACGGGTTGAGGCAGTGCTCGCAGATCCGGGGCAGGTAGAACATGAAGGTTTCTTCGAGCGAGAGCTTGACCTCTTCGCTGACCTTTTTCAGGATCGGGTCCCCGGCCAGGATCTCCGGCGACCCGGCCAGGTTGTCGTCCCAGTTCGGTCCCCACGAAACCTTCATCGGCTCACCGCTGATCAGGCTTCGGGGCGCGGCCGTCGGGAAGGTGTCACCCGCCGGGGCGGTGGTCAGGTTCTCGTAGTCGTAGGTCCAGGGCTCGTAGTAGTCGCCGATGACCGGCAGCTTCGGATTGGCGAAGATGCGCAGCAGTTTTTGCAGCCGCCCGCCGTCACGTAGCCGCAGCCGGCCCTTCTTGTCGCGAATCCAGCCGCCGCGCCAGCGCTCCTGGTCCTCGTAGGTGCGCGGATAGCCTTGTCCGGGACGGGTTTCGACGTTGTTGAACCACACGTACTCGGTGCCGGATCGGTTGGTCCACGCCTGCTTGCACGTCACCGAACAGGTGTGACAGCCGATGCACTTGTCGAGGTTCATCACCATCGCCAACTGGGCCATGACCTTCATGTCAGTACACCACCTCTTGGCTACGACGACGGACGATCGTGACCTCGTCGCGCTGGTTGCCGGTCGGACCCAGGTAGTTGAACGCGAACGCGTGCTGTCCGTAACCGCCGGCCAGGTGGCTGGGCTTGATGCGGACCCGGGTCAGCGCGTTGTGGTTGCCGCCGCGCTTGTTGTTGGTCTCGGAGCGCGGCGTGTCCACCGTGCGCTCCTGGACGTGGTAGACGTACACCACGCCGTCGGGCATCCGGTGCGAGACGATTGCCCGGCACACGTAGATGCCGTTGACGTTCACCGCCTCGACCCAATCGTTGTCGCGCACATTGATTTTCGCCGCATCGCCGGGGCTCATCCACATCGTCGGGCCACCGCGGGACAACGAGAGCATGTAGAGGTTGTCCTGATAGGTGGAGTGGAACGACCACTTCGAGTGCGGGGTCAGGTAGCGCACGGTCAGCCCGACCCCATCCTCGGTGAGCCCGAGCGTCGGCTGGCCGAACAGGCGCGCCATGTCCAGCGGCGGGCGGAACACCGGCAGGTGCTCGCCGAGTTCCTCGACCCAGTCGTGGGCCAGATAGAAGTGCATCCGCCCGGTCAGGGTGTGGAACGGCTTGAGGTTTTCGATGTTGATGGTGAACGGCGCGTAGCGACGCCCACCCGTTTCGCTGCCCGACCATTCCGGGCTGGTGACCACGGGAACGGGTCGGGCCTGGGTATCGGCGTAGCTGATGCGCTTGTCCTCGCTGCCCTCGGCCAGATGCACCAGCCGCTGACCGGTGCGCTTCTCCAGTTCGTGGAAGCCCTCGACCGCCAGCCGTCCGTTGGTCGTGCCGGACAGCAGCAGCAGCACGTCGGCCATCCGCGACGCGGTGGTGACGGCCGGACGACCCGCTGCCACACCGGAATTGAGCACACCGAACTTGGCGGCCAGCTCCTCGACCTCACGGAACGGGTGCACCGTGACGCCCTTGGTGGTCAGGCCGAACTTGTCCACCAGCGGACCCAGGGTCCGCCACTTGTCGTAGATGGCGCCGTAGTCGCGCTCCACCACGGTGAGCTTGCCCATCGTCCGGCCCGGCACCGGCGTCGCACCCGAGTGCAGCCAATCGCATTCGGTGCCATCGGGATAGGCCATCGCGTCCGGGGTGTCGTGCTGCAGCGCGCTGAGCACCACGTCGGTGCGGGTGCCCAGATGGTCCTTGGCCATGGCGCTGAAGGCGCGCGCGATCGCACCGAAAGCGTCGAAGTCCGAACGGGTTTCCCACGGCGGATCGGTCGCGGCGCTGAACGCATGCACGTAGGGGTGCATGTCCGTGCTGGAGATGTCGGCCTTCTCGTACCAGGTGGCCGCCGGCAGCACGATGTCGGACACCAGCGTCGTCGAGGTCATCCGGAAGTCGATCGACATCATCAGGTCGAGCTTGCCCTCGGGAATGTCGCCCTCGCACGTCACGCCGGTGGGCCGCACGCCGTCCTCCGGCGGCAGCGCCGAGGCGTTGGAATCGGTGCCCAGCAGATGACGCAGGAAGTATTCGCCGCCCTTGCCCGACGAGCCGATCAGGTTGGCCCGCCAAACCGTAAGCACCCGTGGCCAATTCACCGGGTTGTCGGGATCGGTCACGGCGAGCTTGAGCTTGCGCTGGCCCAATTGTTCGGCGACATAGTCGGCGACGTCGCGGTCGGCGGCGCGCGCCTCGTCCGCGACGTCCAGGCTGGACCGGTCGAACTGGGGGTAATACGGGCTCCACCCCATCGCCACCGCGGACGCCAGCAAGTCCATGGTGTGCTTGCCCGCGAACCTGCCCCGCCCCACCGGGCTGGCCAGCTTGTCCGCGCCGTATCCGTCGTAGCGCCACTGGTCGGTGTGTGCGTACCAGTAGGAGGCGCCGGGCACCTGCCGCGGCGGGCGCACCCAGTCGGTCGCCATCGCCATCGTCTGGAATCCGGTGAGTGGGCGCACCTTTTCCTGGCCGACGTAGTGGGCCCAGCCGCCGCCGTTGCGGCCCATCGACCCGGTCAGCATCAGCAGCGCCAGCACCGCGCGGTAGATCGCGTCGCTGTGGAACCAGTGACAGATGCCGCCACCCATGATGATCATGGAGCGGCCGCCGGATTCCTCGGCGCTGTGCGCGAATTCCCTTGCCACCCGGATGGCCTGGGCGGCCGACACGCCGGTGATCGCCTCCTGCCACGCCGGGGTGTTCTGCTGGGTGGCGTCGTCGTAGCCGGTGGGCCATTCGCCGGGCAGGCCGGGGCGTGCCACCCCATATTGGGCGAGCATCAGGTCGAAGACGGTGCACACCAGGTGCTTGCCGATCCGGCGCACCGGGACACCGCGCGCCACCGTGGTGCCCTCGCCGTCGACCGTGTCGAAGCTGGGCAGGTGAACGAGCGCGGTGTCGTCATCGCCGTTGCGCCCGTTAGCGTCTCGCACGCTGAGCGCCGGCGTCAGGTCGCCCAGATCGAGGTTCCATTTTCCGACACCCGACTCGCCGTACCGGAATCCCAGCGAGCCGTGCGGCACGACGACCGAATCGGTGATCTGGTCGAGCACCGCGGGCTTGAGCGCGGCGTTCTCGACTGCCTCCCCGAGATCGGCCGCCGTGAGGTTCTTTCCCGGCACCAGCATGTCGCCGCGCTCTTCGAGCTTGATCAGGAACGGCAGGTCGGTGTAGCGCCGGGAATAGTCGGTGAAGAACGGAACCTGCTTTTGCACATAGCATTCCGAGAGGATGACGTGGCCCATCGCCATGGCCAGCGCACCGTCGGTGCCGGCCGCACAGGGCATCCACTCGTCGGCGAACTTGGTGTTGTCGGCATAGTCCGGGCTCACGGTCACCACCTTGGTGCCGCGGTAGCGCGCCTCGGCCATCCAGTGCGCATCGGGCGTGCGGGTGATCGGGACGTTGGAGCCCCACATCATCAAATACGCTGCGTCCCACCAGTCCCCGGATTCGGGCACGTCGGTCTGGTCGCCGAAGACCTGCGGCGACGCGACCGGCAGGTCGGCGTACCAGTCGTAGAACGACGTCATGGGGGCACCGATCAGCTCGAAGAACCGCGAGCCCGCGGTGTAGGACACCATCGACATCGCCGGAATCGGAGAGAATCCGGCGACCCGATCCGGTCCATAGGTCTTGATGGTGTGCACGTGGGCGGCGGCGATCAGCTCGGTGGCCTCGGCCCAGGTGACCCGAACCAGCCCGCCCTTCCCGCGGGCCCGCTGGTAACGACGACGTCGTTCGGGATCGGCCTGGATGTCGGCCCAGGCCAGCACCGGGTCGCCCAGGCGCGCCTTGGCCTCGCGGTACATCTGGATCAGCACGCCGCGGGCGTAGGGGTAGCGCACCCGGGTGGGCGAGTAGCTGTACCACGAGAACGACGCGCCACGGGGACAGCCGCGCGGCTCGTACTCGGGCCGGTCCGGGCCCACCGACGGGTAGTCGGTCTGCTGGGTCTCCCAGGTGATGATCCCGTCCTTGACGTAGATCTTCCACGAGCACGATCCGGTGCAGTTCACCCCGTGCGTCGAGCGAACCACCTTGTCATGGCTCCACCGGTCGCGGTAGAACACGTCGGCTTCACGACCGCCCTCCCGGGTGACCGTGCGCAGGTCGGCCGAGATCTCGCCGGGGGTGAAGAACCTTCCGCTGCGCTCCAGAAGTTCCTCGAGCACTCCGCCGATGTGAGGTGTGACAGTCAAGAAGTACTCCTCCGATTCGGTAGCGTCGCGCCTCGTCGCCGGGCCGTGCGTTCGACCCCAGGTGCGTCGTGTTTGGCAGTCAGCCCACGGATCCGCCCGCCCGCACCAGCTCGGATCGGCTCAGCGCTCGGCATGGCGGGCCCGCGGGCTGGGCGGCGATACAGCACCAGCATAGGTCTGGGTCGGGGCTGAAATCCGGTTCGCCGCGCGCGGGCGATCGTTCGAAAAAGGCGTCATGAGCAGTGGTTTTCGGGCAGCGCAATGCCGGCCGTCGGAGCACCGGGGCCGCGACCGCACTAGCATTCGGCTCGCTATCGGCACGCACATCCAGGGCAGCTTCGTGTGGCGTCGTTATTACAAGTCATATTGTTCTATTCAGTTCACTGCGAGGACCTGCCACGCGGCTGTACATAAGCTGCCGGAACTCTGTGGACTTGTTATGAGGTAGCTCCTAGAGAGCTGCGATCAGATCCGCCAGCCAGCCGCGATCGGCCGGCACCCAGTCCAGATCGTGCAGCTCAGCGGCGGTGATCCAGCGCACCGCCCGATGGTCGCGCGCGTCGGGTTCGCCCCGGACCAGGCGCACGCGGTAGGCGCGCAGCGTGAACCCGCCGTCGACCACGATGTCGTCGCCGAGCCGGCCGCCCACCGCGACGTCGCGCACCCCAAGACCCAACTCCTCGGCCAACTCGCGGGCCAGCGCGTCGCGCTCCGTTTCGCCGGGTCCGACCTTGCCGCCGGGCAGCTCCCAACGGCCGGCCAGCTCCGGCGGACGGACGCGTTGTGCCACCAAGACCTTGGCGTCGCGGATGAGGGCACCGGCGACGACGATCTGGGTCGGCATGGCCAGTCACGGTATACGGCGCCCGTTGTGACGCGCCCACCGCTCGGGACCTCCGTTGGGATCCGGACGGGTTCGGGACCGCATGCGATGGCGGACGCCGTGCCGCCCTCGCGGCAACGGCGATGCGGCCTCGGCGGCAAAATGGCGCGGGGACGGCCATTCGGGCCGACAACGCCGTCGAATTCCCTTGGGACACAACGGCTCTCTTACGGTTTGGGCGCAGCCGTGGAATACTCGACCCTAGTCGGTCACGACCACTACAGGCACTTCCAATGAGGGGAGTTGGCAATGATCACCGCACCCACCAAGTCGTTCACTCGAATCTTTCGGGGCTATGACCCGGCTCTGGTCGACCCCTACATCGAGGCGTTGCTCGCCAAGGAGAAGTTGCTGATCGACGAAGTCCTGAACCTGCGGTCCCAACGAGACGAATCCAGCAACGAAGCGGCCGCGCTGCGGATCGAGGTCGCCTGCCTCAAGGACGAGGTCGCCGCCCTGTCGGACACGTCACCGACGCCCTACGCGATGCAACATCGGATGGCGAAGCTGCTGCGGCGCGCCCTCGACGAGGTCTCCCGGATGCAGGCCGAGGCCCGCGCCGAGGCGGATGCCCTGCTCGCGGATGCGGCGGCCGAGGTCGAGGCCGCGCGCCAAGAACACCGAGAGTTGTTGGAGCACATGGCCGCGCAGCGAAAAGCGCTCGAAGCCGAATGCGAGGAGACCAGGAAAAAGCTCGACGCCGACCTCGCCGGGATGCGGGCCGAAGCCCAGTCGTCGATCGATCAGGCGTGGCAGCAAGCCCAGCAGGACCGTGAGCAGCTGCTCGCCGACGCGAAGCAGAAAGCTCACGAATTCGACGAGCGAGCGCATCGGGCGATGGACGAGGCGAATCAGCAACGGATCATGATTCTGGAAGAGCTGATGGGCGTCGCCCGCGACCTCCAGGGGGTTCCCGCCAGCCTGGAGTCCGCCTACCAGCAACGACAGAGCCTGCCGGCGGCGGGCGTCGTGGTGGCGCTGGACCAGAAGAACCCAGCACCGGGCACTCCCGCCGTAGCCTCGTAGGCGACCACCTTCGCGGGGAGGTCAAGCCGCCCCTCGATCAACCCGCTATCCGAGAGGACGAGTCCCCCATGGCCGTGTTAACGGACGAGCAAGTGGACGCCGCGCTGCCCGAACTGGATGGATGGGAGCGGGCCGACGGCGCCCTGCGCCGCTCGATCAAATTTCCGAGTTTCCTGGCCGGCATCGACGCGGTCCGCCGGGTGGGCGAGCACGCCGAGAGCAAGGACCATCACCCGGACATCGACATTCGTTGGCGGACAGTCACTTTCGCGCTTGTCACGCACTCCGAGGGCGGCATCACCCAAAACGACATCGACATGGCCCGCGACATCAACGGCATCGTCGACAGCTAGTCAATGCGGCCCTCGCCTGCGTCGGCGCTCACGCCGGCCGGACGCGCGCCGTCGGCCGTCTCACCGGCGTGACGCTCGGCGCGGTCCCCGCGGCGCGGCGCGCGGGTGGTCGCGATCCAGATCAGCGTCGCCACCGCGCCGACGATGTAGATCAACCCGGCCCAGGCCAGGTACCACGGGCGGCTTATCTGCCAGATCGTCGGTTGGGCGAAACTCAGCAACCAGGGGACGCCGACCACCGTGAGGGCCAGCCAGCCCCAGCCCACGATGCGCGCTCCCGGTTGCTCGCGCACCGGGCCGTGGATCGCCCAGATCATCAGGGGCACCAGCCACACCCAGTGATGGGTCCAGGAGATCGGTGAGAGCAGCAGCCCGAACAGCTCGACCACCAAGAGCCTGCCCAGCCGATCGGCGGGATCCAGGGCGCGCCAGGCCAGGACGGCCAGCACCGCGGTGACGGCAAGGGCGGCCACCAGCAGCGGGCCGAATCCCACGTCGTGGCCCAGGATCCGCGAAATGCCCCCGCGCCAGGACTGATTGAACGACGTCGCGATGGGACCCACCCGGTGGGCGTCGCCCAGCAGGTCGGTGAAGTAGTAGCGCGTCTGATCGCCGACGACCAGGACCGAAATCCCAATGGTCGCAACGAAAACGACCGCCGAGAACACCGCGGCACCCCACCGGCGCGCGCCGACCAGATAGACGCCGGAGATCGCGGGGGTCAACTTGATTCCGGCCGCCACGCCGACCAACGACCCCGACAGCCACCACCGCGTGCTGCACACCGCCCACAGCACCGCGGTCATCAGCAGCACGTTGACCTGTCCGTAGTCGAACGTGCTGCGCAGCGGCTCGATCCAGATGGCGACCGCCGTCCACAACATCGCGACACGCCGGCCGGTGGCGCCGGCCGCCACGCCGATCAGGCGCTGGCTGAGCCGGATCGCGCCGTACAGCGCCGCCATGGTGGCGATCTGCCACAGGAAGGCGACCAGGCCGAACGGCAACAGGTGTAGCGGGTAGAAGACGACGGCCGCGAACGGCGGGTAGGTGAACGGCAGCGGGAAGTCCGGCGTCTGGTCGGCGTAGACGTAGCTGTACAGGCTGCCGGGGTGGTCGATGGCGGCGGATCCGCCGAGGTACACGTGCAGGTCGACGAAGTTCGCGCCGTTGGGGGCCAGGTACGTCCAGGCCAGCCGCGCGGCGATGCTCGCGATGAGCAGCATTGGCGCGGCCGCGGCAAGCAGACTTGCCAACCGCTGCGGATGGGGTGCCGCCGGAGCGGCCGAGGTGGTGTCTATCCGCCCGACTTTAGCGAGCACGACGGGCGGCGCGGCGCCGTCGGGCCGCACATCACCCCTAGGAGCGCGCATTCCGCGCATTCGGTCACCGGTCTCACTCGTATCCGTAACGAGTTCATAAATGCCACACGTGTCACTTGAGTCCCATCTGCATCAAAGTAACTTCAGCGCCGAACCTGTAATCGATCAATCAGGGAGAGTCATGCCAACCATCTGGACTTACATGCGTGCAGCCGCCGTCGTGGTCGGTTCGTCCGCAGCGCTATTGACGGGCGGTATCGCCCACGCCGATCCGGTGCCGGCCCCGGCCGTGCCGAACATTCCGCAGCAGCTGATCAGTTCTGCGGCCAACGCACCGCAAATCCTGCAGAACCTCGCGACCGCACTCGGCGCCACGCCGCCGGCGGCTCCGGCCACCCCGGGTATCAGCTTCCCGGGTGTCCCGGCGGCCACCCCGCCGGCGACGCCGGCGGCTCCGGCGGCGGGTCTTCCGTCGATTCCCGGACTGACCTCGCCGACCAGCCCCGCCGCCCAGGTGCCTTCACCGGCGGCCAACCCCTTCCTTCCGGGGCTGGCGCAGTCGGCGACGCCCGCCGCGCCGTCTTCGGCGACCGGTGGCATTCCGGGGATGATCCAGGGCCTGACGGGTGCGCAGCCGGCGGCTGCGGGTCCCGCCGCTCCGGCCGCCCCGTCGATCCCGGGCCTCCCGACGATCCCGGGTCTGTCGGCACCCGCGGCACCGGCCACTCCGCCGGCTCCGCAGCTTCCGCAGGCGCAGGTCAACATGCCGGCGATGCCGGCCGGCCTGCCGGTCAGCGTGCCTCCGAAAGTGACGCTCCCGCAGGACCTGCCGGCGCTCGCCTCGGGACAGGCCCCGGCCGCACCCGCGGCACCGGCGGCACCGGCGGCCAGCCCCGCCGGACCGGCAGCGCCGCTGCTGGCCGCCCTGCCCTGATCAGTTCCGTAACCGGCTAAACCACTACTGACAACCGGAGGACACCGTGGCAACCACTTGGAATCTGTCCAAAGGTTTGGCCGCTGTCGTCACGGCATCGGCTGTCGCGTTCGGGCTCTGCCCGAGCGCGGCAGCCGACCCGGCGGCGCCGCAGCCGATACCGCAACCGAATGCGGCCCAAGGGCTGCCGGGTCTGCCTGCCCTGTCGCAGCTGAGCCCCCTCATCCAACAAGCGGCCACCGACCCTCAGCAGGCGACACAGCTGCTGATGGCCGCGGCACAAGCCTTCGCCCACAACCCGAGCACGCCCAACGAGTCGAAAAACGTTGCGGCGGCGGTCAATCAATTCGTCGCCGAACCGAGCGCGCCGGTGCAACACGTGCCCGCGGCGGGGGTAGAGCCCGGTCTGCAGGCTCACCTGCCGGCCGGCATCGACCCGGCGCACGCGGCCGGCCCGGTCCCCGAGGCGGCACCCGCCGCACCGGCACCCGCCGCGGCTCCGGCACCCGCGGCCGCTCCCGCACCCGAGGCGCACCTGCCGGCCGGCATCGATCCGGCCCATGCGGCCGGTCCCGCGCCGGCGGCGGCACCCGCCGCACCCGCGCCCGCCCAACCGGCCAACGTGCCCGTCGCGGCACCCGTCCCGGCGCCACCGGCCCCGGCCGCGGCACCACCCGCGGCCCCGGCCGCACCGGAAGCCGCCCCGGCGCCGGCACCGGCGCCCGCGCCCGCACCGGACGCCGCTCCCGCGGCGGCGGCTCCGGGGTTCGGCGCTGACACGCCGCCCACGCAGGACTTCATGTACCCGTCCATCGGCACCAACTGCCTGGCGGACGGCACGAGCGCCATCGCGACCGCGCTGTCGGTCGCGGGGCCGGCCAAGATTCCGCTCCCCGGCCCCGGGCCCGGCCAGACCGCCTACGTGTTCACCGCGGTCGGCACCCCCGGACCGGCCGAGGTGCAGAAGCTGCCGCTGAACGTCACCTGGGTCAACCTGACCACCGGCAAGTCGGGGACCGTCGCACTCAAGCCGCGTCCGGATATCAACCCGGAGGGGCCGACGACGCTGAGCGCGATCGCCGACACCGGTTCGGGCAGCATCATGTCGACGATCTTCGGGCAGGTCACCACCAAGGAAAAGCAGTGCCAGTTCATGCCCACGATCGGCTCGACGGTGGTGCCGTAGCAGACCACACCGCCGCACCGCCTTGAACGCGCGTGTCCCGACCGGGGGGCACGCGCGTTCTCGTCAGTACGCCATGAACAGGATGGCGTCGCGGTCGTACTCGAGGCCAGGATGAACGCTGGCGAGGTGCGCCTGGGTCAACTCGACCAGTTCGTCCTCGTCCTTGCCGACGATGGCTTCGCCGCACGGACACGTTATGTGTGTCTTCACGTTGTCGCCCTTCCCTTCTGTGGACCTGCTACTTCGCCGCTTTGGCTGCCGCTTTCATTTGCTTTTTGTACGCGCGCACTTTTCCCATCGACTTTGCATCGACGATATCGGCGACGGAGATGTGCGAACCCGCCCGGCCGAAGTCCCCCGCCGCGGCGCGCCAGCCCTTCGGCGTCACGCCGTACTGCTTGCCCAGCAGGGCCAAGAAGATCTTGGCCTTCACGTCCCCGAATCCCGGCAACCCCTTGATCCGCCGCAGCAGCTCGCTCCCGTCGGGGTCACCGGCCGTCCACAATCCGGCCGCGTCGCCGTCGTAGCGGTCCACGATGATCTGGGCTAGCGCCTGGATGCGCTTGGCCATCGACCCGGGAAAGCGGTGTATCGCAGGGGTTTGCGAGCACAACGCGGCGAACTTGTCCGGGTCGTAGTCCGCGATTTCGGCGGCCGAAAGGTCCGGGAAGCTGCCCATCCGCTCGGCGATCTTCTTCGGTCCGGCGAACGCCGTCTCGAAGGGAACCTGCTGATCCAGAACCATCCCGATGAGCAACGCCAACGGGCTCTCGTCCAGCAACCTGTCGGCCTCGGGATCCTGAGCGAGGCAGAGATTCACCGTCAACGATCTTCCTTTCGCGCAGGCACCCTGGGACCGCGGACGCTATTGGTCGCAAGATTACTCACCGCCGATCACCGCGTTATCGTGGCGTGGTGGTGGATGAGGCCAAGTTGGCACTGATGCTGGCCCGCGACGAACTGCATCAACTCGTCACCGGCTATTGCCGAGCCGTCGACCGCGCCGACTACGCCGCCCTTCGCGGCTTGTATCACCCCGACGCGACGGACTCGCACGGCTCGTTTTCCGACGGCGGCGTCGAGCAGTTCATCGCGCAACTGCAAGCGGCCGAACCGTATGTGCTTGTCTCCCAACACAACGTCACCACGACGAACTTCGTGGTGGACGGCGACACGGCCCGCGGCGAGATCTACTGCCTGGTGTTCCACACCTTCGCCGGCCCCGAACGCAACATCGACGTCATCATCGGCGGCCGGTACCTGGACAGCTACGCCAGGCACGAGGGCCGCTGGAAGTTCAGTCAACGCACCATCGTGGCGGATTGGGCCTACCAGAACGACCCGTCCCAAGTGAACTTCGCCCACCCCAGCACCCGGGGAAGCCTGCGCGGCCAACCCGGCCAAGCCGACCCGTCGGTCGGCCTGTTTACCGCGCCTTTAGGCTGAACCCGGCAACGGAAACCGGCCGCCGCGGCACGGGGTCGTCAGCCGCTCTTGCGGCGAAATTCCCGGCGGTTGCCCACGGCGCCGTGCGCGCGCGTTTGCTTGCCGGCGCCGTCCTTGTGATCGGAGCCGCTCGCGGATTTCGCCATCTTGCGGTCCAGGGCTTCACGGAATTTGCGCTTGGTGTCGTCGTCCGACCCGGGCGACCCGGCCCCCGACGACTCCGACGGCTTTGAACCTTGCGGGGCATTCGATGCGGCCATAAGGGGAGCCTAGCCCGGGTGTGCCGAAACGGTTGGGCGGGCGGCGCGGCTAGCGCATGCCCGGCGGCATGCCATAGACATGCGAGATCGGCAGCGTCAGCAACACCCGCCGGTCGGTGACCATGGCTTGCCGGTATTCGTCCCAGTCCGGGTGCTCACCGGCGATGTTGCGGTACAACGCAATCAGCGCCTCCACGGTGTCGTCGTCGGGTGCGGCCGCCGGCGGCGTCAACTCGGCGGTGCCCTCGGCGACGGCATACGACCAGCCGTCGTCGGCGTCGACCAGGATCGAGGCCCGTGGGTCCCGACGCAGGTTGCGGGTCTTGGCGCGTGGCTCGGTGATCGACACCTGGATCACCACGTTGCGCGGGTCGAAGTGATAGCTCACGTTCGACAGCTGCGGCCGCCCGTCGCGCTTGATGGTGGCCAGCACCCCGAGGGAGTGTCCACTGATCAAGGCCAGCAATTTGTCGTCGAAGACTTGGCGTCCCATGACGAAAGCCTACGTCGCAGCGGGACGGGCGGCCCGGGATAGTCGTTGCGCGGCCGGCCTGGTGGAATCGGGGCATGACCAAGTACGCGGCGTTCCTGCGTGGCGTCAACGTCGGGGGCGTCAACCTCAAGATGACCGAGGTGGCGGCGGCTCTGACCGACGCCGGGTTCACCCAGGTCCGGACCATCCTGGCCACCGGCAACGTGCTGCTGGAGTCGACCGCCGGGGTGGCGTCGGTGCGCAAGAGGGCCGAGGCCGCGTTGCGGGACCGGTTCGGCTACGACGCGTGGGTGCTGGCCTATGACGTCGACACGGTGCGCGCCCTGGTCGACGCCTTTCCGTTCGAGCGCGAGGTCGACGGCTACCAGTCCTACGTCACGTTCGTCGCCGATAAGACAATGCTCGACGAGCTCGCCGCGCTGGCCGACAAGGCGGGTGCCGACGAGAAGATCAGCCGCGGTGACGGCGTGATCTATTGGCAGGTCCCCAAGGGCGCCACGCTGGACAGCACCATCGGCAAGACGATGGGTAAGCCGCGGTACAAGTCGTCGACCACGACACGCAACCTGCGTACGCTGGACAAGGTGTTGCGCTGAGACGCTGAGCTAAAGCGCCTGTGGGCCAAGGTCTTTCGACGCCCGCCTTACTCGTCGGGCACCGCTTCGATGTAGCGCACCGCGTCGGCTTTGTCCAACCCCAGTCCGCGTGCGACGCGGACGTATTCGCGGGCCGCGGCCGCCATCGCGGCGTCGGTCGGGTCGTAGCGCGCGATGAAAGTGCCGAAGCGGCCCCGGGTTTCGATGATGGCGGAGGTTTCCAGCTCGCGGTAGGCGCGCGCCACGGTGTTGACGGCGACGCCGAGCTGGCCGGCCAGATCGCGCACCGTGGGCAGGCGCGTGCCGGGCGGCAACGCGCCCTCCCGAACTCCCTCGATGACCTGCGTGCGCAGCTGGTCGAACAACGGCTTTCCCGCCTTCATGTCGACCTTCAACCAGTCACCGAGCTCCACCCGTTCAGTATCCCCCACCCCCGGCTATCTTGGTGGGATGCGAGTAGCGGTGCTCAGCGGCGCGGGAATCTCCGCGGAGAGCGGTGTGCCGACCTTTCGCGATGACCAGAACGGATTGTGGGCCCGCTTCGACCCTTACGAGCTGTCCAGCACGCAGGGCTGGCGCGACAATCCGCAGCGGGTATGGGGCTGGTATCTGTGGCGCCACTATCTGGTCGCCGATGTCCAACCGAACGCGGGTCATCGAGCCATCGCCGCCTGGCAGGACGACGCCCAGGTCAGCGTCATCACCCAGAACGTCGACGACCTGCACGAGCGCGCGGGCAGCCGGTCGGTGCACCACCTACACGGCAGTCTGTTCGAATTCCGTTGCGCGAGTTGCGGTATGGCCTACTCCGGGGCGCTGCCCGCGATGACCGAACCGGCGCTGGAGGTAGAACCCCCGGTGTGCCGCTGCGGCGGCCTGATCAGACCCGACATCGTGTGGTTCGGCGAACAGTTGCCCGACGAGCCGTGGCGGCGCGCGGTGGAGGCGACCGAGGCCGCCGACGTGATGGTGGTGGTCGGCACCTCGGCGATCGTGTATCCGGCGGCCGGGCTGGCCGAGTTGGCGTTGTCGCGCGGCACCGCCGTCATCGAGGTCAATCCCGAGGTCACTCCGCTGTCGGGCAGCGTGACGATCAGCATGCGCGAGACGGCCAGCCAGGCGCTGCCCGGGTTGTTGCAGCGGCTACCGGCCCTGTTGAACTGATCGGGCCGGCCGGTCAGGGGCGGCGCGCGCGGCCGAGCAGTAACTCCGAGACCGGCATCGGCGCCCAGGCCGGCAACGTGAACTCCCGCCGCGACGTGTCGACTTCGAAGCCCGCCTCGACGATCGAGCGCTCGGTGTCCCGATGGGTGTGGCAGTTGCCGAACAGCCGCGGCCACACCGTCGCATCGACGAAACGCTGAAAGCGGCCCCGCGCACCGGCACTGGCGATGTGCTCCAGATAGCGCAGCTCCCCGCCCGGCCGCAACAGCGAAAACAGCCTCCGCAGAACGCTTTCGGGATCGCGGACCGAGCACAACACCAGCGAGCACACCACCGCGTCGAACGGCTCGGCGCCGCTGAACGCCTCGACCGTCTCGCCGGTGACGATGACGCGGAGGGGAACGGCCTGCGCCGCGGCGCAGGCCTGCGCGGCCAGCCGCGGTTCGGGTTCCACCGCGATCACCTCGTCGACCGAGTCCGGGTAGTGCGGAAAGTTGGTGCCGATGCCCGCGCCGACTTCGAGCACGCGACCCGACAGGCCGGCCAGATTTTCCCGACGCATCGCCCGGATCGCCTCGGCTTCATGGGTGGCGACGACCGGCCAGACCCGCGCGAAGAAGGGGTTGTCGACCACCGTTGTCATACCGTTGTGAACCTTCCGACTCGCTTGCGCCCCACAATAGGTTCCCCACGACCCGACGGTCGGCGTTAACCGATATTGGGTACCGGCTCGGCAACCACCGGCGCCGGGAGCTCGACGCGATCCGGCACCGGCCCGAGATGATCCCCGGTTTCGGCGGCCGCTCCCTCGCTGATGCCGAACCGGTCGTGCAGCCACGCTAGGGGCCTGGGCGCCCACCAATTCCACCGGCCCATCACGTGCATGAAGGCCGGCACGACCACCATCCGCACCAGGGTGGCGTCGGCGAACACCGCGAGCGTCAGGCCGAGGCCGAACATCCGCATGAACGAGACGTGCGCCGCGATCAGGGCGGCGAAGGACATCGACATCACCAACGCGGCCGCGGTGATCACCCGGCCGGTGCGGGCGACGCCGAGCGCCACGCTTTCGTCGTTGGCGGCGTGGGCCTGTTTCGCGGTCGGCCTCGCCGGCCGGGCGGCGCCGGACGCCAGCCAGTATTCGCGGATCCGGGAGAGCAGGAAGACCTCGTAGTCCATGGACAGCCCGAAGGCGATGCAGAACAGCAGCACCGGCATGTTGGCCACCAGCGTCCCGCTGGGCGTGGTGCCGAGCGCGCCGAGATGGCCGTCCTGGAAGATCCACACCAGCGCGCCGAACGCCGCCGTCAACGACAGGAAGTTGCAGGCCAGCGCCTTGGCCGGCAGCAGCACGCTGCCGGTGAGCAGGAACAGCAACACAAAGGTGATCGCCGCCATCAGCCCGAGCACCAGCGGCAGCCGGTCGGTCACGGCGTCGACGCTGTCACGGTTGACCTGTGCCACCCCGCCCATCTCGACGGATCGGCCCCCGGGTCTGGGCACCTCGTGCAGCCGCCGGAGTTGGGCGTCGTTCGCCGTCGAGAACAGCGGCGCGGTGCTGCTGACGGTCAGAAAGGCGCTGCCGCCGGCCAGCCCGGTGGGCCCGGCCGGCGGTCCCACCCGGTTGCCCGCGGCGAAGGTGCCGCCGGGGGCGGACACCGACGACACGTCGGCGACCCGGGACAGGGCGGCGGCATAGGAGTCGAGGTCCGTCGGGTTCAGGCCGATGGCGTCGGGGATGACGACGGGCACCGAAGTCGCCGAGTCGTGCGCGAAGTCGTTGCGCAGCCGATCACCGACCTGATGCGCCGACGCCGACTGCGGCAGCACCCGGTCATCGGGGAAACCCCAGGTCACACGCAAGAACGGATATCCGAGCAGCAACAGCAGCGCGACGACGGTCAGCCCGATCGGGGCCCAGCGGCGCATCACGAACTTGGTGGACCGGTACCAGAACAGTTGCTCGACGGGCTTGTGCACCGCATCCGGGCGCTTCTTTTTGAGCAGCGTTCGCCGCAAGAACCGGCGCACGTCGAACGCGTCCAGCCGCGGGCCCAACAGCACGATCGCGGCCGGGGTGAGCACGATCGAGGCGGCCGCGACGAAGGCGACGGTCGCCACGCCGGCGTAGGCGAACGACTTGAGGAAGTACATCGGGAACGCCACCGTCGCCGACATCGACAACGCCACGGTGACCGCGGAGAACAGCACGGTGCGCCCGGAGGTGGCCATGGTCCGGATGAGCGCTTGCTCCCGGTCGTGGCCCTCGGCCAATTCGTCGCGGTAGCGGCTGATGATCAGCAGGGTGTAGTCGATCGCCAGGGCCAGGCCAAGGGCGGTGCTCAGGTTGAGGGCGAAGATCGACACTTCGGTGTTGAAGGTTATGAGGCGCAGCACCGACATCGAACCGACGACGGCCAACGCGCCTAGCGCCATCGGTAACGCCGCGGCCAGCAGCCCGCCGAACACCCAGATCAGCACCAGGAAGCTCAGCGGCAGCGCGATCATCTCCATGACCAGCAAGTCGGCCTGGTTCTGCGTGTTGATCTGCGCGTACTGCATCGCCGCGCCGCCGGCGCGGACGGTGACGCCGTCGCGGTCGTGGATGTATTGGTCGGCCAGGGTCTGGGCGTTGCTCTGCGCGTAGTTCTCGCCGCCTTTGAGGTTGACGACGACGAGCCCGGACTTGCCGTCGCGGCTCATCAGGTCGGCCGCGGCCTGGGGCGGGGCGGTCCACGGCGAGGAGACGTTGTAGACCAGCGGGGACCGTTGCAGCTGGTCGACGAGGTCGGTGCCCACCTTGCGGGCCTGCTCGCTATCGCTGCCGCCCGGGGCGGTCACCAGGATCAGCACCTGCTGGCCGCTCTGGCCGAATTTGTCGCTCAACACGCCGATGGCGTGGGCAGACTCGGAGTCGGGGTCCTGGAAACCGCCCGGCGACAGGCTCTTGGCGACGGGGACGCCGAAGATCGCGGCGGCGATGAAGACCAGGACGCCGATCGCGAGGATGCGGCGGGGCGCCCTGATGGCGACTCGGGCGATCTTCTGCAGCATTTCGAGCCCTTCCGCTGCCGGTGCCCCGTTGCGCTGGCCGCTGGCTTACCGGCGACAACGTAACAAACGCTAATTTCCACGCGTCAAACAGTGTTCTGCCCTAAACACGGAAGCGACCGGCTGAACCGTTCAATGCCGCGTTTTAAACCGCGCCGACAGTAAGAGTCCGGCCAGAAAAATGTGCCGTAACTAAGCAGCTCACGGGCCAAATCGTGGCGCAGCCGCCGGTCAACCTACCCGCCGGTAAATTGCCAAGATTTTCCGAATCGTGACTCAAAGATTCCTTAATGGTGGCCCATACGCTCAGTGTCATGTGGATCGACGACACAAGTGCCGACGTCATCAAAGTTGACTTCGATGCCCTCTACCACGGCGACGTCCTGGTGGAAGGCGAGACCTCGGAGCAGTTCGACGAACTGCAAGCCGCGAGCTGAGGCCGACCATGAGCATGCTCGCACGCCTATTGATGGCCGAACCCAACGTCAGTCGATGGTTCCGTAAGTAATCATTGAGCCTGGTAATGAAAGCCCCCCGCCGATGCGGGGGGCTTTCGTCTTGCTGAACGGGTTGCGGCTCAGCGGGGCGCCATGCGAATGGCGCCGTCCAGGCGGATGACTTCGCCGTTGAGCATCGGGTTTTCGACGATGTGGACGGCCAGCGCGCCGTACTCGTCCGGGTCACCCAGCCGGGCAGGGTGGGGCACCTGCTTGCCGAGCGACTTCTGCGCCTCCTCGGGCAGCGAACCCAGCAGCGGGGTCTTGAACAGCCCCGGCGCGATGGTCACCACGCGGATGAGCTCGCGCGACAGGTCGCGCGCGATCGGCAGGGTCATCCCGACCACGCCGCCCTTGGACGCCGAGTAGGCGGCCTGACCGATCTGGCCTTCGAACGCGGCGACCGAGGCGGTGTTGATGATGACGCCACGCTCTGGGCTTGCTTCGGGGCCGATCGGCTCGGTCTTGGCGATCCGCTCGGCGGCCAGGCGCAGCACGTTGAAGGTGCCGATCAGGTTGACCCCGACCACCTTCTTGAACCCGTCCAGCGGGAACGGCCCGTCCTTCGACAGCGTCTTGATGGCGTTGCCGATGCCGGCGCAGTTGACGTTGATGCGCAGCGGGCCCATCGATTCGGCGGCGTCCAGCGCTTTGCCGACGGCGGCCTCATCGGTGACGTCGGCCTCGACGAAGCGCGCGCGCTCCCCCAGCTCTCGGACCGCTTCTTCGCCGCGCAGGTCGATGACCACCACCTGGGCACCGCGGTCGAGCAGCCGCTGGGTGGTGGCCAGGCCCAGGCCCGACGCTCCCCCGGTGACGACGGCGACGGCGTCTTTGATCTCCATTCGAGTCCTTCCCTGATTCCCTGGATTCCAGCCAACTGGTTGGTTGGGACTATACCCAGTCGTTGAGTACCGCTTCGGCGTCGGTCACCGGCGCCGCGGGCCGCGGTGTCTCCGGCGCGGTGCGGGAGAACCGCGGCGCCGGCAGCGGCTGCAGGCCGCCGTTCACCTCGTAGAAGGTGTTCCGCTCGGTGATGTGCGGCTCGGTCTGCACCTCGCCGAAGGCCAGCACCGGTGTCACGCACGCGTCGGAGTCGGCGAACACCTTGGCCCAGTGGTCGCGGTCCTGACTGGCGAACTTCTCGGTGAGCGCGGCCCGCAGATCGGGCCAGCGGCCGACGTCGTTCTGCCCGGGCAGGTCGGCGCCGTCCAGGCCGAGCCCGGTCAGCATGGCGGCGTAGAACTGCGGCTCGATGGCGCCGACCGCGACGTAGCGACCGTCGGCGCACTCGTAGGTGTCGTAATAGGGTGCGCCGCCGTCGAGCAGGTTGGTGCCGCGCGCGTCGGTCCACATGCCCGAGGCCCGCATCTGCCACATCATCTGGACCAGCACGCTGGAGCCGTCGACCATCGCGGCGTCGACGACCTGCCCCTTGCCCGAGGTCTGGCGTTCCCACAGCGCGGACAGGATGCCGAGCAGCAAGAACATCGAACCGCCGCCGAAGTCACCGACCAGGTTCAGCGGCGGGACCGGCCGGTCGTTGGCCCGGCCGATGGAGTGCAGGATGCCGTTCAGCGAGATGTAGTTGATGTCGTGACCCGCCTGCTGGCTGCGCGGGCCGGTCTGGCCCCAGCCGGTCATCCGCGCGTACACCAGCCGGTCGTTGACCTTCGCGCAGGCGTCGGGGCCCAGGCCGAGCCGCTCGGTGACGCCCGGGCGGTAGCCCTCGATCAGCACGTCGGCCTTGGCGATCAGCTTGAGGACGAGGTCGCGGCCTTCGTCGGATTTCAGGTCGGCGGTCACCACCCGCCGGTTGCGCATCATGGCGTCCTTCGCCACGCCCCCGGGACCCGACGAGGGGCGGTCGATGCGCACCACGTCGGCGCCCAGGTCCCCCAGGATCATCGCGGCGTGTGGGCCGGGGCCGATGCCGGCCAGCTCGACAACACGCAGTCCCTTCAACGGTCCAGCCACGATCCACCGACCTTTCGTCCGCTCTGACGCCGTTCGCTACCAAACAACCGGTCGTTCGACATCTTCGCAGCCGTGCCGGAGGGCCGCGCACCCCGGTCACTTATGGTGAGCCCATGCCTTCATCCGCGATTGCCACCCTCGCCCCCGTCGCAGGCCTTGACGTCACGCTGTCCGACGGCGTGTTGTCGGTGACCATCAACCGGCCCGACAGCCTGAATTCGCTGACCATTCCGGTGATCACCGGCATCGCGGACGCGTTGGAGCACGCGGCCACCGACCCCGAGGTCAAGGTGGTGCGCATCGGTGGCGCCGGACGCGGCTTCAGCTCCGGTGCGGGCATCAGCGCCGAAGACGTCTCCGACGGCGGCGGCGTCCCGCCGGACGAGATCATCCTCGAGATCAACCGGCTGGTGCGCGCGATCACCGCGCTGCCACACCCGGTGGTCGCCGTCGTTCAGGGACCCGCGGCGGGCGTCGGCGTCTCCATCGCCCTGGCCTGTGACGTCGTATTGGCTTCGGAGAGTGCGTTTTTCATGCTCGCCTTCACCAAGATCGGGTTGATGCCCGACGGCGGTGCGTCGGCGTTGGTGGCGGCCGCGATTGGCCGCATCCGGGCCATGCAGATGGCGCTGCTTCCGGAACGGTTGACGGCCGCCGAGGCGTTGTCGTGGGGACTGGTCACCGCGGTCTATCCGGCCGGCGATTTCGACGCCGAGGTGGACAAGGTCATCGCCCGGCTGCTGGGTGGTCCGGCGGTGGCCTTCGCCAAGACCAAGCTGGCCATCAACGCGGCCACGCTGACCCAGTTGGACCCGGCCCTGCAGCGCGAGTTCGACGGGCAGTCGGTGCTGCTGAAATCCCCCGACTTCGTCGAGGGCGCAACGGCCTTCCAGCAGCGGCGCGCCGCCAACTTCACCGACCGCTAAGTTGTGGCGCTGATCGGCCGCAACGCTTAATCCCCCGGCGATGCGGTAATCCTCCCCGTCAGACTCGCTGACGAACGACGGAGGATCGATGCCCGAACAGGTGCGGTGCCTGGTGACCGGAGCGACCGGCTACATCGGCGGGCGCCTGGTGCCCCGGCTGCTGGACGAGGGGCATCGCGTCCGTGCGCTGGCGCGCAACCCCGACAAGCTGGCGCAGGTGCCGTGGCGACAACAGGCGGAGGTCGCGCGCGGGGACCTTGCTGACGTCGATTCACTGACCGCCGCGTTCGACGGCATCGACGTGGTGTACTACCTCGTCCATTCGATGGGCAGCTCCAAGGATTTCGCCGCCGAGGAAACCCGCGCCGCCGGCAACGTCGTGACGGCCGCGCGGCGCGCCGGGGTGCGGCGCGTGGTGTACCTGAGCGGGCTGCATCCCGAAAAGAGTGATCTCTCACCGCATCTCGCGTCGCGCAAGGCGGTCGGGGACGTGCTGATCGACTCTGGCATCGAGACCGTCGTGTTGCAGGCCGGGGTGGTCATCGGCTCGGGGTCGGCGTCGTTCGAGATGATCCGGCACCTCACCGACCGGTTACCGGTGATGACCACGCCGAAATGGGTGCACAACAAGATCCAGCCGATCGCGGTGCGCGACGTGCTGTACTACCTGGCCGCCGCGGCGACCGCCCCGGTCCCGACGTCGCGCACCTGGGATATCGGCGGCCCCGACGTGCTGGAATACGGCGACATGATGCGGGTCTACGCCGAGGTCGCGGGGCTGGGCAGGCGCTACCTGTTCGTGCTGCCGTTCCTGACCCCGACGATCGCCAGCCTCTGGGTGGGCACCGTGACCCCGATTCCGTCCGGGCTGGCGCGACCGCTGGTCGAATCGCTGGAATGCGATGCGGTGATGCGCAATTCGGACATCGACGGCGTCATCGCGCCGCCGCCGGGCGGGCTAACGGGTTACCGTCGCGCGGTCGAGCTGGCGCTGCACCGCGCCAGCCGTGGCCTGCCCGATGCGTCCTGGTCGTCGCTGCGGTCCGAGCCGGCCGACCCGCTGCCGACGGACCCGAACTGGGCAGGCGAGATCGTCTACACCGATGTTCGAACCGCCACGACCGCCGCCGACCCGGGCGCGCTCTGGTCGGCGGTGGAGGACGTCGTGAACTCGCGCGCCGCCGACTGGCAGGTCGAGGAGCGCACGGCGGGCACCCTGCTGCGGCTGCGCTCCACCAAGCGAGCTCCGGGACGCGAGTGGCTCGAGATTGCGATCACCGGCCAAGACGGCCGCGGCGCCCGTTATACCCAGCGATCTACTTTTTTGCCCAGGGGCCTGCCCGGGCGGGTGTACTGGCTGTGCGTTCGGCCCGCCCATTCCGCCGCGACGCGCGCTTTTGCCCGCGACGTCGTCGCGTCCGCGGGTAGCGAGGTCAGACACCGAACATCGGGGGCAGCACGAGAACCATGATCAGCCCCCACACCAAATGGGTGAGCATCGGGGCCAGGACGCCCCCGGTGGCCCGGCGCTCGAACGCGCACACCGTTCCCAAGATGATCGCGGCGAAGCCGAGCATCGGGTTGCCGCTGGCCAGCGTCGCGCACGTATAGAGGACGGTCGAGATCACCACGGGGTGATATCGGCCCAGTGCGGTGTAGAGCGCCCCGCGAAAGAAGACTTCCTCCGCGACGCCGTTGATCAGCGTGATCGCCACGATCACCGGATACCACCCGTGGTGGGCGTAGAGCAGTACCCGGGTGATCAACTCCGCCACGGGAGTGATCTGCCGAACGATCAGCCCGCCTACAATGAACGCCCCACCCACCAGCAGGCCGACCCCGGTGCCGGTGATGACCGGCCGCTGGTTTCGGCCCCGCCAGCAGATGCCGCCCAGATGCAGCGGGCCGGAGACCAACGCTCCCGCGGCCCACACCGCCGCCAGCGCCAGCGTCAGCCAGTAAAAGCTTGCATCCCCCGGATGGCGCCGCAACGAGAACCCGAGCACGCCGGCCCCGATGACCACCGTGATGGCCACGATGACCCGCCGGCGCCGCACCACCCCGGGCGATTCATTATGTGGCACAGCAACATTGGTGATCGCACGCCGGACCTCGGTGAGGACGTCGGTGTGGTACGGGCTCGTCGACTGGCTCATGCGGGACGCACCTTCGGGGTCAGGGCAATCAGGAGGTCGAGGCCGGTGCGCACCGCGCCGGCCACCGGGCCGGGGACCCTGTTCACCAGCCCCAGGGTCGGCCGCACGACGGATGGGGTGACCCGACGGGCGAGTCGGCGGATGCGCAGCGCGTCGCCACCCGCCCAGGCGGGATCGGTGTTGGCGAGGTGGTGCGGGTCGGCCAGCGCATTGACCGGACGCGGCCGGTGCTTGTACTGGCCGGCCAGGGCCAGGGCCATGGATTCGTCGATGCCCAGCAGTCCGCCGGGCGGGTCGGGAACCCGATCGCGCAGGCCGCTGGCGGAGGCCACCATCGGGTGGTCCAGCGATTCGACCAGATCCCCCGCCAGCCCGTGCGGCACCGGCAGCGCGACGCCGGTGATCAGCGACGCCAAGGTGGTATCGATCCTGCCGACCGGCAGTCCGGTGTGCCAGCGCCCGGAGACGCGCGCGTACGCCTTGAGCAGGTCGCGGTAGGACGTGGTCTCGGGGCCGGCGATGTCGTATGCCCCGGCGGGCACCAGGTCCCGGTCGGCCGCGGCGACGAGGTAGTGCAGCACGTCGCGGATGGAGATGGGGTCAATCGGGTTGTCCATCCAGCTCGGGATGGGGATCAGCGGGAACCGGTCGCCGACGTAGCGCATCATCTCGAACGACGTCGAGCCGGCGCCGATGATGATCGCCGCGCCCAGCCACACCAGCTCGGGGCCGTCCGGGAGGGTGAGCGCCTCGGCCACCTCGGCCCGGCTGGTCAAGTGCTCGGACAGGTCTTCGTCGGCGGGCACGAAGCCGCCCAGGTAGACGATGCGCCGCAGCCCGGCGTCGCGAGCCGCCGCCGCGAAATTCGCCGCCGCGGTTTTGTCCGCATCGCGAAAACCCGGCTGACCGATCGCGTGCACCAGGTAATACGCCACGTCGACGGGCCCGCAGCCGGCGAACGCCGACGCCAGCGACGCAGGGTCGGCGGCATCCAGTTTCACCGGCGTGACGTCGTCGAACCAGCCGAAGCGCTTGAGCCGCGCCGGGTTTCGAGTCGCGGCCGCCACCTGATGCTGATCGGCCAGCAGCGCGGTGACCAGGCGTGATCCCACATAACCGGTGGCACCGGTGACCAGAGCCCGCATACCCCGACCCTAACCGGACCACGTCGCGCGCCGCTCGAGGCGTGCGCAGGAGTCGGACGATTGCGCCAAGCGGGCCACCCGCGCGGTGTTCAGTTGAACCGGCGGCGCCGCGGCACCGTCACCTGTACATGGACCATGGGGGAAGCCGTGAATTCGCCGGCTCGTCGGGCATCGCGCAGAGAAATCCGTCCATTGCCGGCGTTGCGGTGAAGTTTCCACCCAATCGCTATACCCAAAGCGAAGCCATCTGCGCGCTCACCGACATCGCCGGTCCGGACTTTCGCCGTTTCGCGTCGAGCAGCGGGGTGGAGTTCCGCAACACC